>DASWUW010000876.1:0-17882 GCA_036406335.1 Trebonia sp. | reverse complement strand
CAGGCCGACAACGAGCGCGGGGAGCTGACCAGCCGGGCCGCGGCGGCGCGGAGCGCCGAGATGGAGGCCCGCCTCGAGGTTCGCACCGTGGAGGAGCGGCTGCGGGCGATCAGCGGCCGGGCTGAGGTGCTCGACGCGTCGGCGGCCAGTGAGCGGGCGGCCCGGCAGCGGGCCGGGCAGCGGCGCCTGGAGCGCGCCACTCAGGTAGCGGTCGCCCGCGCGGTCGCCGCGGGGGCGGGACTCGCGGTGTCCGCCGCCGAGTCGTCGCTGACCCTCGCGGCCGAGCGCCGGGCCGAGGCCGAGGCGGCCAGCGCCAGCGGCGCCGATGCCCTCAAGGCGGCCCGGGCCCAGGTGACCACGGTGTCCGGCGAGCTGGACAAGGTGGTGAACACCGCGCACGGCACCGAGATCTCCCGTCACGAGCACCGGCTGCGCCTCGAGCAGCTGGCCGCGCACGCGGTGGACGAGTACGGCATCGAGCCGGACGCGCTGGTAACCGAGTACGGCCCTCTCGCCCTCGTCCCGGTCGCGGCTCCCGCGCCGGACCCGGTCTCCCTGTCCGACGCGCTGCGCGCGGTCCGGACCGAAGCCGAGGCCGAGGCGGAGACCGAAGCCGAAGCGGACGCGCCGGACCCGGCGGCCGCCGCCGCCGAAATCGTCGGGGTGCCCTACGTGCGCGCGGAGCAGGAGGCGCGGGCCGGCGTGGCGGAGCGGCAGCTGGCCCGGCTGGGCAAGGTCAACCCGCTCGCGCTGGAGGAGTACGCGGCGCTGCAGGAACGGCACCAGTTCCTCGCCACGCAGCTCGAGGACCTCCGCAAGACCCGCCGGGACCTGCTACTGGTAGTCAAGGAGGTCGACGACCGGGTGCAGGAAGTGTTCGCCTCCGCCTACGCCGACACCGCGCGCGAGTTCGAGGGCCTGTTCTCCCGGCTGTTCCCCGGCGGCTCCGGGCGGCTGATGCTGACCGAGCCGGACGACATGCTGGCCACCGGCATCGAGATCGAGGCCCGGCCGCCGGGCAAGAAGGTCAAGCGGCTGTCGCTGCTGTCGGGCGGCGAGCGGTCGCTGACCGCGATCGCCTACCTGTTCGCGATCTTCAAGGCCCGCCCGTCGCCGTTCTACGTGCTCGACGAGGTAGAGGCGGCGCTCGACGACAGCAACCTGCAGCGCCTGCTCGGGGTCCTCACCGAGCTGCAGGAGAGCTCCCAGCTTATCGTTATCACCCACCAGCGCCGCACCATGGAGGCGGCCGACGCCCTCTACGGCGTCGCCATGCGCGGCGACGGCGTGTCCCAGGTGATCAGCCAGCGTGTCCGCGAGCCCGAGCCCGCGTAACCGAATACCGGGGATGCCGGGCGCACGGCCGGGCATGTTGTAGCGTGCTCAAGGGCGTTGAACGCGGCCAGACAGCGTGCTGGCCGCGTCGGGGACATGCCGTTCAGGGAGACTGTGGGCTGACATGATTGCGTACATCATCCTTATCGTGGTCGTCGCCGTGCTGGCGATCGGCGTCGGGGGCGCGGTGCTCCTGCGGCCGCGGGGCATGCACGGGGTTCGCCGCGGCCGGGCCCGCGAACTCGACCTGACCGGCCCGCTGCCCAAGGCAAGCGATACGCCGTCGGGCAGCGGAACGTCGACCGCCACCGCCCCCCCGCCCGCGTCCGAGCTGCTGGCTCCGCCGGCCCAGTACCCGGAGACCAAGCCGCGGCCGACCCTGGAGAAGCCGCCGCCCTCGGCCGGGCGGATGGTCCGGCTCCGGGCCCGGCTGGCCCGTTCGCAGGGCGGTTTCGGCAGCGCGCTGCTCGCCCTGCTGTCGCGCGACCGGCTCGACGACGACACCTGGGATGAGATCGAAGAGGTCTTGATCACCGCCGACATGGGGGTCACGCCGGCCCGGCAGATTACCTCCGACCTGCGGACCAAGGTCAAGGTGGAGGGAACCCGGACGCCGGACGAGGTCCGCTCCCTGCTCCGCGCCGAACTGCTCGCCCAGGTGGAGACCGAGGCGACCAGGAGCCTGCGTACCCAGCGGCACGAGGGGCGTCCGGCGGTCGTGCTGGTGGTCGGTGTCAACGGGACGGGCAAGACGACCACGTGCGGCAAGCTGGCCCGGTCACTGATCGGCGACGGGGAAACGGTGGTGCTCGGCGCGGCCGACACCTTCCGCGCCGCGGCGGCCGACCAGCTGCAGACCTGGGGCGAGCGGGTCGGCGCGCAGGTGATCCGCTCGGACAAGGACCAGGCCGACCCGGCCAGCGTCGCCTTCGACGCGGTCTCGGCCGGCATCGAGCAGGAGGTGGACGTGGTGCTGATCGACACGGCCGGCCGCCTGCACACCAAGAACGACCTGATGGACGAGCTGGGCAAGGTCAAGCGGGTCATCGAGAAGCGCACCTCGGTCGACGAGGTCCTCCTCGTGCTGGACGCCACCACGGGCCAGAACGGGCTCCGTCAGGCCCGCGTGTTCGCCGAGGTGGTGGACGTGACCGGCATCGTGCTGACCAAGCTGGACGGCACCGCCAAGGGCGGCATCGTGATCGCGGTGCAGCGCGAACTGGGTGTCCCGGTGAAGCTGGTCGGGCTGGGCGAGGGCCCGGACGACCTGGCGCCGTTCGACCCGGAGGCGTTTGTCGACGCTATCCTCGGCGGCTAACGAGAGACCGGGAAATCCTGCTGTAACAGATGGGGCTGCTGTTTCACGTTCCTGACACATTCGGACTGGACGCCGGAAACGCGTGTAAGGCATTGTCGGATGTGGTGAACGAGAGGGTGGTTTCATGAAGCTCATTACGGCTGTCATAAAGCCCTTCAAACTCGACGATGTCAAGGCAGCGTTGCAGGCATTCGGCGTGCGTGGCATGACAGTCAGTGAAGCGAGCGGATACGGCAGGCAGCGCGGGCACACCGAGGTCTACCGGGGTGCCGAGTACCAGGTGGACCTGGTGCCCAAGGTGAGGCTGGAAGTCATCTGCGACGACGAGGACGCCGACGATCTCGTCGGAGTCATCGCCAAGGCCTCGCAGACCGGTCGCATCGGCGACGGGAAAGTCTGGGTAGTGCCGGTTGAGACGGTCGTCCGGGTCCGTACTGGGGAGCGCGGACCCGACGCGATCTGAGTAGCACGAGCCTTCCTCATCTTGAAGGCGGAGGTCCCCCCGGGCCTGCCGGCGGATATCGAAGTCTCGCAGTCGGGGGACCGGCAGTGCGCCCGCGCCTGCGGCGCGGGCGCGCACTGAGCATCCGGGGGACCTGGTGAGCATGACGACTTCTTTTGCGGCTGATCGTAGCCGGAGGACTACAGAGACCGACCGCTGGCTGGCCGGGATGCTCGGTGCCGAGCCGGGCGTCGCCCTGGTCGCGGTGGGCGGCTACGGCCGTAAGGAACTGCTGCCCGGCAGCGACCTGGACGTGCTGATGCTGCACGACGGCCGGGACGGCATCGCCCGGATCGCCGACCGGATCTGGTACCCGGTGTGGGACTCGGGCGCCCGCCTCGACCATGCGGTGCGCACCGTCCCGCAGGCGCGGCGGGTGGCCCGCAACGACCTCAAGGTCGCGCTGGGGCTGCTGTACGCCCGGCACGTGGCCGGCGACCCCGACCTGACGACCCGGCTGCGCGAGGGCGCGCTGGAGGACTGGCGGTCCAACGCCCGCACCCGGCTGGCCGAGCTCAAGACGCTGCACGAGGAGCGGACCCGGCTGCACGGTGAGCTCGCCTTCCTGCTCGAGCCCGACCTCAAGGAGTCGCGCGGCGGGCAGCGGGACGTGCACGCCATCCAGGCCATCGCCGCCGCCTGGGTCGCCCCCGCTCCCGGTCCCAAGGTCAGGGCGGCCTACGAGCAGGTCATGGACGCCCGCCACGTGCTGCACGAGGTCACCGGGCGGCGGCTCGACCGGCTGGTGCTGGAAGAACAGGACGAGGTGGCCCGCACCCTCGGCCTGCTGGACGGCGACGCGCTGCTGCGGCAGCTGGCCGGGGCCGGGCGCACCGTCGCCTACGCCGTCGACCACGCCTTCCGCCAGGCGGACCGGGCCGGCGGCCGCCGCGCCCTCGGCGTCCGGATGCGCCGGGGCAAGCTGGATCGCCGGCCGCTGGCCGACAGCGTGGTAGAGCAGGACGGCGAGGTGGTGCTGGCCCGGGCCGCGTCCCCCGCCACCGATCCGGTGCTGGTACTGCGGGCCGCCGCGGCGGCCGCGCAGGTTGGCCTGCCGCTCGCGCCGCGCGCGCTGGCCCGGCTGGCCGAGTGCCCGCCGCTGCCCATCCCGTGGCCGGCCGAGGCTCGCAACGCCCTGCTGGCGCTGCTCGGGGCCGGGCCGCGTGCGATCGCGGTGTGGGAGGCCCTCGACCAGGAAGGACTGCTGGCCGCGCTGATCCCGGACTGGGACCGGGTCCGCAACCGCCCGCAGCGCAACCCGCTGCACCGCTTCACCGTCGACCGGCACCTGGTCGAGTGCGCGGCCAACGCCGCCGCCCTGGCCCGTGACGTGTCCCGGCCCGACCTGCTCCTGCTGGCCGCGCTGCTGCACGACATCGGCAAGGGCTGGCCGGGTGACCACAGCGTCTCCGGCGAGGTCGTGGCGCGCGACGTGTGCAAGCGGGTGGGCCTGAGCGAGGCGGACGAGCAGCTGGTCGCCGACGCCGTCCGCCATCACCTGCTGCTCCCGTCGATCGCCACCCGCCGGGACCTGGACGACCCGATGACCGTGCAGCAGGTCGCGACCACGGTCGGCTCCCGGACGCTGCTCGAGCTGCTGCACGCCCTGTCGCAGGCCGACGGGCTCGCCACCGGGCCGGCCGCGTGGAACGACTGGAAGGCGGGCCTGGTGGCGGACCTGGTCCGCCGGGTCAGCGCCGTGCTCGACGGCGAGCCCACGCCGGAGCCGCCGCCGCTGCGCGAGGATCAGCTCGCGCTGCTCGCCGACGGCGGGCCGGCCGCGATCGTCGACGGGAACGAGGTCACCGTCGTCGCGCTGGACCGGCCCGGGCTGCTGTGGCGGGCCGCCGGGGTCCTCGCGTCGCACCGGCTCGCGGTCCGCGGCGCCAACGCGTCCGCGGTCGGCGACACCGCGGTCACCGTGTTCAGCGTGGTACCCGAGTACGGTGACCCGCCGGACGCCGCACTGGTCACCGCGGACCTGCGCCGGATGCTGGAGGGCAGACTCGACGTGGAGGACCGGCTCGAGCGCCGGGCCCGGGCGGCCCGCCCGCACGGCACCGGCGCCCCGCCTCCCAAGGTCGCGCTGATCGACGACGCGTCCGGCAGTTCCACCGTCGTCGAGGTCCGGGCCCACGACGAGCCCGGGCTGCTGTGGCGGATCGGCCGCGCTCTCGGCGAGTGCGGTCTCAACGTCCAGGCCGCCCGGGTCGAGACCCTCGGCGCGGAAGCGGTCGACGTTTTCTACGTCACCGACTCCTCCGGCGGTCTGCTGACCGACCCCGACCTCCGCAAGCGCACGGTAAAAACGGTGCTGGCCGCCCTCGCCCCCTGAAATCCGGCGGTTATCGGCGCGGTGGCGGCGCTTCGAATGCCTTTGCTCGCGCGGGCCGGTAGCCTTAAAGGGTGTTTGAGACGCTCTCCGATCGGCTGAACCAGGTCTTCTCCTCGCTGCGCGGCAAGGGACGGCTGTCCCCCGCCGACATCGACGCGACCGCCCGCGAGATTCGCATCGCCCTGCTCGAGGCGGACGTGGCGCTGCCCGTCGTCCGGCAGTTCATCGCGCGGGTCAAGGAACGGGCCTCGGGCGTGGAGGTGTCACAGGCACTGAACCCGGCCCAGCAGGTCATCAAGATCGTGCACGAGGAACTCGTCACGATCCTCGGCGGCGAGGACCGGCGGCTGCGGTTCGCCAAGAACCCGCCCACCGTGATTATGCTGGCCGGCCTGCAGGGCTCCGGTAAGACCACGCTCGCGGGCAAGCTGGCGGTATGGCTCAAGGAACAGGGCAACACCCCGCTGCTCGTCGCCTGCGACCTGCAGCGGCCCAACGCGGTGACCCAGCTGCAGGTGCTCGGCCAGCGGGCCGGCGTCCCGGTCTTCGCGCCGGAGCCGGGCAGCGGGGTCGGCGACCCGGTGGCGGTGGCCCGGCAGTCGATCGACGAGGCCAGGCGCACGCAGCACAACGTGGTGATCATCGACACCGCCGGGCGGCTCGGCATCGACACGGAGATGATGGCGCAGGCCATCGCCATCCGCGACGCGACCGACCCGGACGAGGTGCTGTTCGTCGTCGACGCGATGATCGGCCAGGACGCGGTGGCGACGGCGCAGTCGTTCCTCGACGGGGTCGGCTACGACGGCGTCGTGCTGACCAAGCTGGACGGCGACGCCCGCGGCGGCGCCGCGCTCTCCATCGCGGCGCTGACCGGCAAGCCGGTGATGTTCGCCTCCACCGGTGAGAAGCTGTCCGACTTCGACATGTTCCACCCGGACCGGATGGCCACCCGCATCCTCGACATGGGCGACGTCCTCACCCTGATCGAGCAGGCGGAGAAGGCGTTCGACGCCGACCAGGCCGCTTCGATGGCGGACCGGCTGATGACCGGCGAGGGGTTCACCCTCGAGGACTTCGTCGAGCAGCTCGGCATGCTGCGCAAACTGGGGCCGCTGAAGAACATCCTCGGCATGATGCCCGGCGCGGCGAAGAACAAGGAGATGCTGGACAAGGTCAACGACAAGGACCTGGACCGGGCCGAGGCGATCGTCCGCTCGATGACGCCGGAGGAGCGCCGCAACCCCAAGATCATCAACGGCTCCCGGCGGCTGCGGATCGCCAACGGCTCCGGTGTCGCCGTGGGCGAGGTCTCCCAGCTGGTGACTAACTTCTTCGAGGGCCAGCGGCAGATGAAGATGCTGATGGGCGGGGGCATCCCGGGCATGCCCGGCATCGGCGGCATGCTCGGCGGCAACCGCAAGACCTCGGCCCGGGCCAAGGCGGCGCGGAACGCGAAGGGCAAGCGCAAGAGCGGCGACCCGCGCAAGACCGGGCTGACCGCCATCTCGTCCGGTGAACCGGAGCAGCCGGAAGCCGCGGCCCCGCAGGCCCCCCCGCAGTCGATGGAGGAGCTGGCCGGGCTGCTGCGCGACGCCCAGGCGGCGGGTGCCGTCCCGGGCCTCGGCGACGACGGCGGTTTCCCCGGCCTCCGCGGCGGCCCGGGCGCGCTCCCGCCCGCCTTCGGCGGCGGCCGCCCCCCGGGCGGTGTCCCGGCCGCCTTCGGCAAGCGCAACAGCAAAAAGAAGAAGTAACGCCAGCGTGGTGACGGTGCCGATGGTGTCGGCCTCGGCGGCCGGCTTGTCCTCGCGGTAGCGGAGTACCCGGGCGAAACGCAGCGCCACACCGCCGGGGTAGCGCGGGGAGCGCTGCACGCCGTCGAAGGCGATCTCCACTACCTGCTCGGGCCGGACGTAGACGGTGTAGTCGTCGCGGTGGTCCTCGAGCTCCAGGAATCTCGCCGTCTGCCAGGTGAGCAGCTCGTCGGTCAGGCCCTTGAACGTCTTGCCGAGCATGACCCAGCCGCCCGTTTCCGGGTCCCGCGCGCCCAGGTGCAGGTTCGACAGCCAGCCCTTGCGCCGGCCGCTGCCCCATTCGACCGCGAGCACGACGAGGTCCAGGGTGTGCCGCGGCTTGACCTTGATCCAGCCCGCGCCGCGCCGTCCGGCGGCGTAGGGGGTGGCGAGCGACTTGACCACGACCCCCTCGTGTCCCTGAGCCACGGCCTCGGCGAAGAACGCCGCGGCCGCCTCCGGTGAGTCGGTGACCAGTCGCGGCATCAGCATCCCGGGCGGGACGACGGCGGCGAGCGCGGCGTGCCGTTCCGCGTCGGGCTGGTCGAGCAGGTCGGCCCCGTTGAGGTGCAGCACGTCAAACAGGAACACCGACAGCGCGACGGCCGCGTTACCGGAGCTGCCGGTCCCGGTCGCCGCCCGGGACGCGGTGTCCTGGAAGGCGTAGGGCCGCCCGTCGGGCCGCAGCGCGATCAGCTCGCCGTCGAACACGGCCTCCCGCACCGGAAGCGCGGCCAGCGCCGCCACCACCTCGGGCAGCCGGCCGGTGATGTCGTCCAGCGACCGGGTAAACAACCGCACGTCGCCGTCCGCGAGATGGGCCTGGACCCGGATACCGTCCAGCTTCCACTCGACCGCAACCTCGCCCCCGGCCCGCTCCAGCGCGTCCGCGATCGACGCTTCGCTGCTGGCCAGCATCGGCTTGAGCGGCCGTCCGACCTTGAGTCCGAATTCCGCCAGGGCCGCGCTCCCGCCGTCCAGCGCCGCCCGCGCGGCGGCCGCCAGTGACCCGCTGAGCATGACCGCCCGCCGCACCTCGGCCCCCGGCACTTCGGCCGCCTTGGCCACCGCGTCGGTCATCACCCCGTCCAGCGCTCCCTGCCGCAGCTCTCCGGACAGCAGCCGGACCAGGAACCCCTGCTCCGGCGCGGTAGCCGCGGAGAGCAGCTCTCCCAGCCGCCGTTTCCGCTCACCCGCGGACCCTTTGCCCGCCACCGCCCCGATCTCGCTGAGCGCCGCGTCCACCGCGAGCACAGTCAGCGAGCCGGCCGCCGCGGCCGGCGGCAGCGCCCGCAGCGAGGCCCACCCCACCCCGATCTGCCGCTGCGGCAGTTCCCCGGACAGCCAGGCCACCAGGATCGGGATCTCTTCCCCGCTCGCGTCGCGCAGCGCCCCGGCCAGCGCCTCCACCTTGGACAGCCGCTTCGACGTCGAAGAAACCGTCTGCGACACTCCCGCCAGTTCGCTTAGTAGCACGTCAACAGACTAAACCGGCCGAGCTAGGGAGCAGGTGCCGCCGGCCGCTTCCGCCGCCCGCGCCGCTCCCCGGGAGCCCACAGGTGGTACCCCACCGGAAAGAGCCGGATGTTGAAGCGCTCGTCCAGCGTCCCCCACAGTCCCCGCCGGGCGAAGACCGCGATCACGATCGCCACGATGCCCAGCGCGATCAGGTACCAGGCGTTGTAGGACTGCAGCGTCTGCTGCAGCACCAGGTAGACGACAGTCCCGATGATCGGCCCTTCGATGGTGCCGATCCCGCCGATGATCACCGCGAACGCCATCTCGGCCGTCCACTGCACCGAGAACACGTTGCCCGACCCGGTAGGCACCACCCTCAGCTGCTGAATCGCGAGCACGCCGCCCGCCGCCCCGCAGCCTGCCGCGGCCACGACGAATACCAGCAGCCGGGCCGTGCCGACCCGCACGCCGGAGGACCGCGCCGCCCGCTCGTCGTCCCGGATCGCGGTCAGCACCAGGCCGGTCCGCGAGCGCAGCAGGAAGTACACCCCGCCGATGGCCATCACCGCGACGGCCAGCGCGGCCCAGTAGGGGTCGGCGGTGAGGACCGCCGGGTCGTAACCGGACAGGCCGGGCAGCGACATGCCGGTGCCGCCGCCGATGGACGGGAAACGCTGGACGACCTCGGCCACCGCCGAGGCGAGGACCCAGGTGGCGATCGCGAAGTAGCCCAGGCGCAGCCGGGAGACCAGCCACCACAGCGGCAGCGCGAGGACCGCGGCGGCCACCGCGGCGATCACCAGGCCGAACCAGGGCGTGATGCCGTGGATCGCCGGGATCAGCACGAAGTACGCGCCGAGCCCGAAGAACGCCTGCTGCCCGACGGAGACCAGCCCGGCGTACCCGGCGAGCAGGTTCCACATGGAGGCGATCGTCAGCACGATCAGCCCCTGGATCAGGATGCCGAGCGTGCCCGGGCCGATGTAGTAGGGGAACAGGAACAGCACGACGATCACGACCAGCGCGCCGATGCTGCTCCACGCGACGTTCCGGCGCGACCGGGTGACTCTCAGCGGTTCGTCCGAACGGAGGGCGGTCTCCGCGTTTACCGTCATGATGCAGCTCCCCGGCTGACGAGCCCCTGCGGGCGGAGCACTAGGACCACCAGGAAGACCACCCACCCGGCGAGGGTTTCGTACGAGGGGTTGATCTGCGCGCCGACGGCCTGGGCGACACCGAGGACGATGCCGCCGACCAGGGTGCCCCACAGCGACCCGAGTCCGCCGATGACGACCGAGGCAAACGCGAACAGCAGGATCGTGTCGGTGCCGAGCGTCGGGCTGATCGTGGTGACCATGCCCTGGGCGACGCCGGCGATCGCTACGGTGCCGAACGCGATCGCGGCCGCGATGCCGAACACGTGCCGGTAATCCGCCCCGGACAGCTGCGCCGCCTCCCGGTCGTCGGCGACGGCGCGGATCAGCCGGCCGTACTTGGACGCGATGAGGTACTGCTGGAGGCCGAGCAGGACGATAACCGCGACCGCGAAAATGGCCACGTTGAACCACGGGATGGTGATGTCCGAGCCGATGTGCGCGGAAGCGGTCACGAACGTGTCCCCTACGCCGAGCCCCCGGCTGTTGGCGGTGAAGAACTGCTGCAGGCCGTTCTCGATGACGATCGACAGGCCGAAGGTCACGATCAGCGTGATGAGCTCGCCCCGGCTGATCGCGGCCTGGATGACCGTCCGCTGCAGGACGTAGCCGATCACCGCCATCAGCACGACGACGACGGGAATCGTCCACAGGACCGGCATGCGGGTGACCGCGATGACCCCGACCGCGAGGTACCCCGCCACCACCGCTAGGTCGCCGTGCGCGAGGTTGACCACTTTCATCACGCCGAACATGAGCGACAGGCCGCACGCGAACAGCGCGTACAGGCCGCCGGTCAGCAGGCCCTGGATGATGGCGTTAACCCAGGCCATTAGGCGTTGCTCCTCTTCCCGTACGTCTCGGGGGGGTTTGGGGGGGCGTCCCCCCCGGGGCAACGGAGCCGGCTCCGAAGTAGGCGGCCTCCACCTGCTCCCGGGTGACCTGCGCGGGCGTGCCTTCCAGGGTGGTGCGCCCCTCGAGCAGGCACTGCAGGCGGGTGGCGACGCGCAGCGCCTGGCTGACGTCCTGCTCCACCAGCAGCACGGTGATCCCCGACTCGAGCACCTGCGGCAGCATGGCGTAGATACGCTGCACGATCACCGGTGCGAGGCCGAGGGACAGCTCGTCGAGCAGGAGCACCCGGGGGTTGGCGACCAGCGCCCGGCCGATCGCGACCGCCTGCTGCTCACCGCCGGACATCTGCCCGGTCTTCTGCCCGCGCCGCTCTTTCATCCACGGGAACAGCTCGAAGACCCGCTCGCGGTTCCACGGGCCCTTGCGCGCGTACGACTCGCCGACCTTGAGATTGTCCTCCAGGGACATGCTCGGGAACAGCCGCCGGCCCTCGGGGACCATGACGATCCCGGCGGCGGCCCGCTTCTCCGGCCGCAGCCCGGTCACGTCCCGGCCCTCGTAGGTGATCGTCCCGGAGGTCGGCCGGTGCAGTCCGGCGATCGTCCGCAGCAGGGTGGACTTCCCCGCCCCGTTGGCGCCGATCAGCGCGTAGACCTCACCCGGGTAGACCGTCAGCGAGATGCCGGCCACCGCCTGGAGCTGGCCGTGGTGCACGACGAGGTCGCGCACGTCGAGCAGCGGCGCGTCGCTGCCGGTCCGGCCAGGCTGGTACTTTGCCTCTTCACCGGCCAGGCCCTCGGGGAGTACGGGGGGTCGTCCCCCCGGGGGACTACTGCTCATTGCCCGTCCTCTTCCAGCACGTGCGCGATCGTGGTGGCGTCGACGTCGCTGCCCAGGTAGACCTCGCGGACCCGCGGGGTGGCGAGCACCTGGGCGGGCGTGCCGTCGCCGATGAACTCCCCGCCGTACAGGCAGGTCATCCTGGATACGAGGGAGGTCAGGGCGCGGACCACGTGCTCGATCCAGATCACCGCGGTGCCCTCCGCGTTGATGCCGCGGACGATCTCCACCAGCACGGTGACCTCGGGGTCGGTGAGGCCGCCGGCCACCTCGTCCAGCAGCAGCAGCTGCGGCCCGGTGGCCAGCGCCCGGGCGATCTCCAGCCGCTTGCGGGCGAGCAGGCCGAGCCGGCCGGCGGGCAGGTTCGCCTCGCCGGCCATCCCGGTCTGTTCCAGTGCCCGGGCGGCGGCCGCGTAGCTGGCCTTGCGCCGCAGGGAGCCGCCCTGCTGGGCGGCGACGAGGACGTTCTCGAACACGGTCATGTCCGTGAAGGGCCGCGGAACCTGGTACGTCCGTCCGATGCCGAGCCGGCAGCGGGCGGCCGAGTCCAGCCGGGTGACGTTCTTCCCGGCAAAGGTCACCTGGCCGGCACCGGGGGACAGGTCGCCTGAGATGAGGCCGAAGAGGCTGGTCTTGCCCGCCCCGTTCGGCCCCACGATCCCGACGGTGTCCCCGGCGCCGACCGAGAAGCTGAGATCTTCCGCGATGACGACGGCGCCGAAGCGCTTCGTCACGTGGTCGAGCTCAAGAAGCGGAGTGCTCATGCTTACCGATTGTCCTGAAGTCAGGCGAAGGTCGGCAGCAGGTCGCCGGTGAGCTTGGCGTTCGGCTGCAGGGTGTTGTCGACCACCTTGGCCTCCAGCGGGTACTTGGTGCCCTTCTGCCACTGGATGCCGACCGGCAGGGTGATCGCGACGCCGGGAGCCGGCTGGGCCTTCACGTTGGTCGTGGTGTAGTCGATCGGCCCGGCGATCGCCTGCGGCAGCTTGACCTTGAACAGCGCCGCGGCGAGCTCGGCCTTGTCGTGCGGGTTGTTCACTGACGTCAGGGCCGCGTGGGCGATCTCGAAGAGCGTGTAGTTGGAGATGTTCTGGTTCGGCTGGCCCAGGCCCGCCGCGGTGTAGGCGGCGGCCATCTGCGGGCAGGTCATCTCGTCCAGGGAGGAGTGCCAGGGCAGCTCGGGAACCCACCACGCGTCGGTGGCGATGTTGTAGACCTTCGAGCCCAGGGCGTAGGCGTCGGTCGGGAACAGCAGCACCTTGGCCACGGTCGCCAGCTTGGGCTTGTAGCCCTGCTGCAGCGACTGGGTCCACATGGTGGCGAAGTCGGGCGGGAGCGGGACGTTGGTAAAGAAGTCGTCGCCGTTCTTCTTGAACTGGGAGATCAGCGAGGTGTAGTTGGTCAGCCCGTCCGGGTAGGCCGTGGACAGGTCCAGGTTGTAACCCATGGGCTTGAGGACCTGCGGGAACACCGCGCGGAAGGCGTTGCCGTCGCTGTCGTTGGGGAACGCGGCGGCTACCTTGTGGTTGTTGCCGTACTTGGCCCCGATCTTGTTCCACATCGGGGCGAAGGCCAGCGCCAGGTGCTCCGCCCCGAGGAAGAACATCACGGTGGACTTCGGCTTCAGGGTCGGCTTCTGGGGATTGCCGCCCAGGTTGATGTACCAGGACTCCCACGGGATGTTGGAGCAGATCAGCGGCGTGCCCAGTGCCTCAGCCTGGGTCGCGACGGCGTTGACGGTCTCCGGCGTCGAGGACGCGAACAGCAGGTCGACGTTGTCCGACTGGATGGCCTGCTTAGCCAGGGTGCCGGCCTGGGTCACGCTCGACTGGGTGTCGTAAGACTTGACGGTGACCGTGTAGGTCGACCCGCCGATCTTGATCCCGTTCTTGAACTGCGACGTCGCCAGCGCCTGCTTCTGCACGAAGTTGTCCGGGTAGCCGAAGCCGGCCAGCGAGCCGGTCAGCGGGTGGATCCACCCGATCGTGATTTCCTTGCTCGTCCCGCCGCCCGAGCTGCCGCTCGCGGAGGAGGAGGAAGAGGAGGAGGCGCCCTGAATACCGTTGCTGCACGCCTCGAGCAGGGCGCCGCCGCCCACGACGGCCGCGCCGACACCAGCCGCGCGGAACAGCTTCCGCCGGGAAACGCCGCCAGCGGCGGACTGGCTGTCGGTGCTGTCCGGTCGGGCAGTCTGGTCAGTCATTGTCTGGGATCTCTCCTTGATATAGCTGCGCGCCCGGCCCGGGTACGTGATCACTTCAGGGTGATTGGTGATTCAGCATTGTTCAAGAGGTGCGACATACGGGTTACGGCCTGTAAGCGTCTCCGAGGCTAACACCACAACAGTCCCTTACGTTGACAAACGTCACTGTTTGGGCGAATATATGGACGTTCGGACGGGCATTAGCCGTCGGGCGGCGGCCGCCGCCGCCCGAAGCGCTGGCCGGCGCGCTCCGGCTGATCGTAACTTAGAGTGACGTCCGAGTGAAGACCGGGCCGGGACCGGCGATTGTCAACAATCTTAGGAGCACGTTAGGGCTGTCCTACTGGCTAAGTCAATGCGTGTTATGTAACTGTCACCCCCTGGATGTGCCGCCGGCTGTGCGGTGATTACCCCCGCAGTCGGCGGTGCCCCCTATACTGGGGACTTGATGCCTGGCCGCGTGGCGCCCTCTAACCGTCCGCCCGGCCCGGTCACCTTTTGTTCGGTCCGGCCGGCCTATTCCCCGCTGGCGGGTGCCCGACACACGTATCTAACCCTGGTGGGAGAAGACCGCAGCCGTGGCTGTCAAGATCAGACTGAAGCGCCTGGGCAAGATCCGGGAACCGTACTACCGGATCGTCGTCGCCGATTCGCACACTAAGCGGGACGGGCGTGCCATCGAGGAGATCGGCAAGTACCACCCCAAGCTGGAGCCGTCGCTGATCCAGATCGACTCCGAGCGGGCCCTGTACTGGCTCTCCGTGGGCGCGCAGCCGACCGATCAGGTCCGGCACCTGCTGACCATCACCGGCGACTGGCAGAAGTTCAAGGGCCTGCCCGGTACCGAGGGCACCCTCCGGACCGCCGAGGACAAGGCCGACAAGAAGGACCGCTACGAGGAGCTCGTCAAGGAGTCCTTCGCGGCCAAGGAAGCCAAGGCTGCCGCCAAGCCGGCCAAGTCCTCCTCGAGGAGGGCGGAGCCGAAGAAGGCCGAGCCCGCCCCGGCCCCGGCGGCCGAGACGCCCGCAGCCGAGACGCCCGCAGCTGAGGTTCCCGCGGCTGAGACTCCGGTAGCCGAGGCTCCCGCAGCTGAGACTCCGGTAGCCGAGGCCCTGGCCGCCGAGGCCGCTCCGGCCGAGTCCGCCGAGGCCTAAAGTGCTGGAGGAAGCCCTCGACCACCTCGTCAAGGGCATCGTGGCCTACCCGGACGACGTCCAGGTAGTTAGCCGGATGCTCCGCCGCGGCAACGTCCTAGAGGTTCGGGTGCACCCCGATGACCTGGGTAAGGTCATCGGCCGGGGTGGCCGGACAGCCCGGGCGCTGCGGACCGTGATCGGCTCCCTGGCCGGGAACCAGAGCGTCCGCATCGACCTGCTGGAGACCGGCGAGGTCAGGTAGCACCCGTGCAGGTTACCGTCGGCCGTATCGGCCGCCCGCACGGGATCCGCGGCGATGTCGTGGTCGGTGTCCGTACCGACGAGCCCGAACTCCGGTTCGCCCTGGGCTCGCGGCTGGACACCGACCCGGCCGCGGTCGGCCCGCTCGTCGTGGCGGGCACCAAATGGCACTCCGGCGAGCTCCTCGTGCGGTTCGCGGGTATCGCCGACCGCGATGCCGCCGCGGGGCTGGGCGGCATCTGGCTCCTGGTCGACTCGGCCACGATCGCGCCGCCGGACGATCCCGACGTGTTCCACGACACGGACCTCGTCGGGCTGTCCGTGCGCACGGTCGGCGGCCGGGCGGTCGGCACCGTGGGCGACGTGCTGCACTCGGGCCAGGACGTCCTGGTCGTCAAGACGGCGGACGGGCGCGACGTCATGGTGCCGTTCGTGCTGCCGATCGTGCCCGAGGTCGACGTGGCGTCAGGCTTCCTCGTTATCAACCCGCCCGAGGGTCTGCTTGACCTGGAAAATCTGTCTTGACCGGGGATTAGCGTGCGGATCGACATCATTACGATCTTTCCGGATTACTTCGGCCCCGTCGGCCCGTCCGGGCGGGTGGGCGCGTCCGGGCCCCTCGGCGTCTCGCTGATCGGCAAGGCCGGGGCGCGCGGCGACATCGACTTCCGCGTGCACGACCTGCGCTCCTGGGCGGCTGACGTCCACCACACCGTCGACGACACCCCTTTCGGGGGCGGGCCCGGGATGGTCATGAAGGCGGACGTCTGGGGAGACGCGCTAGACGCCGTGCTGGCGGACGCGTCGGCCGGAACCGCCCGGCTGGTCGTGCCCGCGCCGTCGGGGACGCCGTTTACCCAGGAACTGGCGGCCGGGTACGCACGCGAGACGCACCTGGTGTTCGCCTGCGGGCGGTACGAGGGGATCGACTCGCGGGTGGCGGCCGACGCGCAAACCCGGATGACGGTGGACGAAGTCAGCATCGGGGACTACGTGCTGGCCGGGGGAGAAGCGGCGGTCAGCGTGATCGTGGAGGCGGTGTGCCGGCTGCTGCCCGGAGTGCTCGGGAACGAGCAGTCAAACCGCGACGACTCGTTCGGGGGGACCGGGGGAGCGATGAGCGGGCTACTCGAGGGCCCGGTCTACACGCGGCCGAGGACCTGGCGCGAGCGCACGGTACCTGACGTACTCTTGTCAGGCAATCACCGGGTGATCGCCCGCTGGCAGCGGGACGAGGCGCTGCGCCGCACCGCTGTCAACCGGCCGGACCTGATCCGCCGCCTGGCGGCGGCGCCGGACGGTCTCGACAAGCGGGATCGCCAGGTGCTTGCTGACGCTGGTTTTCCGGTTGACACCGAAAATATGGCACACTGAAGAGCGCTGTCCGTTCGGGCGTTGACCCTGCCGGGGTGTTTCCCTGGCTAAACGCAGGCTTCCACCCGGATACACGCTGCCGCGCATTCCGACCAGGACTGAGGAAACATCCATCATGCACACCGCGATCGCCGAGCTTGAGCAGGCCCAGCTCCGGGACGACGTCCCGTCTTTCCGTCCGGGTGACACCCTCAAGGTGCACGTCAAGGTGACGGAAGGCAACCGCTCCCGTGTCCAGGTCTTCCAGGGTGTCGTCATCCGGCGCCAGGGCGGCGGCCTGCGCGAGACCTTCACCGTGCGCAAGGTCAGCTACGGCGTTGGCGTTGAGCGCACGTTCCCGGTGCACAGCCCGTCGATCGACAAGATCGAAGCCGTCACCCGCGGCCGCGTTCGCCGGGCCAAGCTGTACTACCTGCGCGACCTGCGCGGCAAGGCGGCCCGGATCAAGGAGCGCCGGGAGACCGTCTCCGCCAGCTGATGTGCTGACGAGCTGATCTCGGATGCCTTCGGACCCGGAGCCTGACGCACAGGCGGACGCGGCGGCAGAGACCGGGGAAGCGCCGGATACCGCTGACGCGGCCGGCGCCGAACCGGTCAAGAAACGCAAGCGGCCGTTCTGGCGTGACCTGGCCGTGATCGTGGTCGCCGCCCTGGTGCTGACGATCGTGCTGAAGGCATTTGTCGTGCAGGTGTTCTCCATCCCCTCCGGGTCGATGGAGAACACCCTGCTGCCGGGTGACCGCATCCTGGTCAGCAAGACCGTGTATCACTTCCGGTCGATCGGCCGCGGCGACGTCGTGGTGTTCAGCGGAGCCGGCTCCTGGGATGCGCCCACGCCGGCGCCCGGCAATCCGGCGACCCGGATCTGGGACGACGCGGTCGGCCTGGTCGGCATCGCCGGACCGGGCACCGACTACGTCAAGCGGGTAATCGGGGTGCCCGGGGACCACGTGGTCTGCTGCAACTCCCAGGGGCAGGTAACCGTCAACGGCGTGCCGCTGTCCGAGTCGTCCTACGTCTACCCGGGCGACGCGCCGTCCGAAGTGCCGTTCAACATCACCGTTCCGGCGGGCCGGCTGTGGGTCATGGGCGACAACCGGGGAGACTCCGACGACTCCCGCTACCGGCAAGACGACCCGGGTGACGGGACCATCCCGGAAAGCGCGGTGGTAGGCCGGGCGTTCCTGACCCTCTGGCCGCTGTCGCGCATCTCCGACCTGCCCATCCCCAACACTTTCCAGCAGGCGGCCCTGCACGCCGGGACCGCTGCCGCCACCGCTCCGCCCGCCGCGGTCTGCGGCGGTACCGCCGCCCTCGC
>DASWUW010000875.1:0-2895 GCA_036406335.1 Trebonia sp. | reverse complement strand
CGCGTCCGGCTAAGCCGACCGTGCGCTCCGGCTGCCCGGCCCGGGTGAGGCGCTCGCCCCAGTCCGCGATCCGCGCGGCCAGCTCCGGCGGCGACACCACCCGGAAGTCGGCCCCCGTCACCCCGAGCGCGATCACCGGCCAGTCCAGGTTGTCCGGCGTCATGGTGACCCGGCAGCGCTCCGGGCCGTCCTCCTCGACCGCGGCCCAGCGCCCGAGCCGTTCCCGTACCGCCGCGGCCGGCGCCTCCACTACCGCCTCGACCTGCCACGACCGGGGCGCTGCCCCGGCGATGTTGCTGCGGACGAACTCGGCCGCGTCGGCCGCGGGCAGCGCCCGGGGCCGGAATCGCGCCCCGGTCGGCTGCGGCACCCCGGCCACCCGGTCTACCCGGAAGCTGCGCCAGTCGTTACGGTCCAGGTCGTAGGCGACCAGGTACCAGCGGCGGTCGAGCGCTACCAGCCGGTGCGGCTCGACGTGCCGCTGCGTCCGCGCCCCGCTGGCGGCGGCGTAGCCGAAGCGGACCCGTTCGGTGTCCCGGCAGGCGAGGGCGGCACCTGCCAGCACGTCGGGGTTGACCGCCGCCGCCCGGGCACCGCCCCAGCTGGCGGGCTCGGTCATCGCGGCCACCGCCTCGGCCCGGCGGCGCAGCCGGGCCGGCATGACCTGGGTGATCTTGGCCAGCGCCCGCGCCGTGGCCTCGGCCACGGTGCCGGCGGCCAGGTCGCGGCCGGCGGAGTCAGCGGGACCCGGCTCCGCGCCCAGTGCGGCGAGCCGCAGCCCGACCGCCAGCGCCACCGCCTCCTCGTCGTCCAGCACCAGCGGCGGCAGCACCGCCCCGGGGGCCAGCTGGTAGCCGCCGTCCACCCCCGGGTGCGCGGTCACCGGGTAGCCCAGCTCGCGCAGCCGGTCCACGTCCCGGCGCAGCGTGCGGGAGGAGACCCCTAGCCGCCCGGCCAGCTCGCCGCCGGGCCAGTAGCGGTGGTTCTGCAGGAGGGACAGCAGCCGGAGGGCGCGGGAGCTGGTGTTCGCCATGTTTCTCATTCTGCCTGTCCTTGAGGACAGAAACTGGCCGCAATGATCCGTAGCGTGAGCCTGAGTCAGGCAGACAGCACTTCTTCGGCGAAAGGCGGAAGGTTATGACCTCCGGTACCTCCGGCAGCACCACCACCACGATTACCGGCGAGCAGGCGGACCTGCTCGCGATGCTGGCCAAGGCCCGGCATTTCCTGCGCTTCACCACCCGCGGCCTGAACGACGAGCAGGCGCGGCAGCGCACCACCGCCAGCGAGCTGACCCTCGGCGGCCTGATCAAGCACGTCACCGCGGTCGAGCGGCAGTGGGCCGGCTTCATTCTGAACGGCCCGGCGGGGGCCCCGGACTTCAACGCCATGACCGAGGCCGACTACGCGCAATGGGCCGACGCGTTCAAGCTGCTGCCGGAGGAGACCCTGGCCGGCGTGCTGGCCGACTACGAGAAGGCGGCCGGGTACACCGACGGACTGGTCACTGAAGGGCCCGGCCTCGACCTGAGCCACCCGCTGCCGCCCGCCCCGTGGAACCCGCCCGGCGCGCGCTGGACGGTGCGGTTCACGCTGATGCACATCGCCGCGGAGACCGCGCAGCACGCCGGGCACGCCGACATCATCCGCGAGACGCTGGACGGCTCCAAGTCGATGGGCTGAGCCCGGGTTAGTCGATCTCCACGTCGAAGTCCCACGAGACGAGCGGCTTCGCCGTCTCCGGCGCCCACTGCAGGGTGCCGCTGCCGGTGGGCAGGACGTCCTTGACGATAAGGGTGACGGTCTGGCCCGGGCCGACCTGCTGAGGCGGCGCGCCGCCGCTGACGGTCACCTGAGGGTGATGCAGCTGGCCGAGTTCGTCGAGGATCGTAAACGCGGCGGCCTTGAGCGGCACGGTCCCGGATACCCGGGTAAAGGTAACCGTGAACGAGCACGGGGTGGTCGCGGGGACCGGGAACTGCCCCTCCTCCGGCACGTCCGGGCCGACGGCGGTCGCACTGGCGCTTCCGTGCACCAGGTCAACCGAAACCGTGTCGCCCTCGATTGCCAGCTGAGGATGCGCGGCACTGGCCTGCACGATCCGGCCGACTGACACCGTGGGCGTGGGCAGCCAGGCCGGCAGCCCGCCGTAGGTGGCGGCGGGCGCAGCAGCGCTCGCCGGACGGGCACTGGCCCGGTAGGCGGCGACCGTGGCGACGACGGCCAGAACCACCGCGGTCAGCAGGACAATGGCCGTGCGGGAGCCGGGCCTGAAGGCCCGGCTCCCGCGACGCCAGGAGGCTAGCTTCACGCAGCGGCAGCCTTACGCCGCCGGCGCCAGGCGCCGAACCCCGGGATGGTGCCCACCACGACGAACCCGGCTAGGGAGACGCCCCAGGGGCCGTGACCGCCGCCCCCGCCGGCCGGGTGGCCCTTCGGGTTGGTGAACACGTCGGTGCCGAAGGGGGCCAGGCCCGGCTGGGCGGCGTAGCCGATGTGGCCGAGGCCGTCCAGGCCAGGCGCGGACTTCTGCACGCTGAACAGGTCTTCCATGGTGCGCAGCCAGCTGTAGTGGTTGTAGAACCGGCTGCTGACCGTCCCCGGCTTGATGTAGGGGCTGATCAGCACGCTGCCGGTGTCGCCGCCGCCAGTGGTGGGGTCGGTGGCGTCGAAGAGCGGGTCGGTTGCCGCCGTGCGCGCGCCCAGCGTCACCCCGCTTACCGCTGCGGTGGTCCGGAGCAGGTGGCCGGAGGAGTCGACCAGGGTGAACTGCCCGGTGTCGACGGTTCCGGCCGGGTTGGGCGCGGTGGCCGGGACGAACTTGTCCTTGACCCGGCCGACGAGGGCCCCGGCGGGAATCCCGGTGCCGGTCACCGGGCGGCCCGCGTCGGTGGC
>DASWUW010000874.1:0-8443 GCA_036406335.1 Trebonia sp. | reverse complement strand
GGCGGGCGGCGCCTGCTAGACCTCGACCACGACCGGGATGATCATCGGGCGGCGGCGGTAGTTGTCGCTGACAAATTTGCCGATGACCCGGCGGGACAGCTGGCGCAGCGCGTGGGTGTCGGTCACGCCGTCGTTCGCCGCCCGCTCGAGTGCGTCGGTCAGCTTGGGCAGCACGTCGGAGGCGAATCCGGCGCTGTCGAGGCCCGAGCCCCGGGTGTGGATCTCCGGTCCGCCGACGATCTTGCCGGTGGACGAGTCGAGGACCATGATCACCGAGATGAATCCCTCGTCGCCGAGGATGCGCCGGTCCTTCAGCTGAGCCTCGGTCACCTCGCCGACGGTGAGCCCGTCCACGTAGACGTAGCCGCAGGGGACCGAGCCGGCGATGGCCGCCTTGCCGTCGACCAGGTCCACGACCACGCCGTCCTCGGCGATGACGATCCGGTCGTCCGGCACCCCGGTCAGCCGGGCTAGCCGGGCGTGGGCTACCAGGTGGCGCCACTCGCCGTGTATGGGCATGAAGTTGCGCGGCTTGACCAGGTTGAGCAGGTAGAGCAGCTCGCCCGCGGGGGCGTGGCCGCTCACGTGAACCAGGGACGACTCCTTGTGCACGACCCGGGCACCGAGCCGGGTCAGGCCGTTGATCACCCGGTAGACCGCCGTCTCGTTGCCGGGGATGAGCGACGACGCGAGGATGACCGTGTCGCCCGCGGCGATACGGATCGGGTGGTCGCGGCCCGCCATGCGGGACAGCGCGGACATCGGCTCGCCCTGCGACCCGGTGGAGATCAGCACGACCTCGCCCGGCGGCATCTCCTCGGCGTCGCGCAGGTCAATCAGCAGCCTGCCCGGCACCCGGAGATAGCCCAGGTCACGGGCTACGCCCATGTTGCGGACCATGGACCGGCCGACGAAGGCGACCTTGCGGTGGTGCTTGGCCGCGGTGTCCAGCACCTGCTGCACCCGGTGCACGTGGGAGGCGAAGCAGGCCACGATGATCCGCTGGCCGGCGTTGGCGAACACCTCGTCCAGCACCGGCGCGATGTCCCGCTCGGAGCGGACGATGCCGGGGACCTCGGCGTTGGTCGAGTCCGAGAGCAGCAGGTCGACGCCCTCGCCGCCGAGCCGGGCGAAACCGGCCAGGTCGGTGAGCCGCCCGTCCAGCGGCAGCTGGTCCATCTTGAAGTCGCCAGTGTGCAGCACGACCCCGGCCGGGGTCTTGATCGCGACCGCCAGCGCGTCCGGGATCGAGTGGTTCACCGCGAAGAACTCGAGGTCGAACGGCCCGAACGAGTGGCGGGTCCCCTCCTTGACCTCCGTGACCTCGGGAGTCAGGCGGTGCTCGGTGAGCTTGGACTTCACCAGGGCCAGGGTCAGCTTCGACCCGACCAGGGGGATGTTGCGGCGTTCGCGCAGCAGGTACGGCACCGCGCCGATGTGGTCCTCGTGAGCGTGCGTGAGGACCACCGCCTCCACGTCGTCCAGCCGGTCCTCCAGGTAGCGGAAGTCGGGCAGGATCAGGTCGACGCCGGGCTGGTCCGGCTCGGGGAACAGCACACCGCAGTCGACGATCAGCAGCCGTCCCCGGTACTCGAAGACGGTCATGTTCCGGCCGATCTCGCCGAGGCCGCCGAGCGCGACTACGCGCAGGCCGTCCTTCGGCAGTGCCCCCGGGGGGGTCAGGTCGGGATGCGGGAAACTCACCGGGCAGCTCCGTTGGCAAAGTGTTCCGGCAGCTTCACGCCGCCGGCGATTAGGTCTTCTACTAGCTTCCGCCGCTCAGCCTCGCTCGCGGGCAGCAGCGGGCCGCGGACTCCCCCGCCGGGCAGGCCCAGCAGCTCCGTCGCGGCCTTGGTCATAACCGCCGCCTGGTTGCGGAACAGCCCGACGTTGACCGGCAGCATGGACTGGTGCAGCCGCGCCGCCTCGGCGTTGCGGCCGGCGGTGAACGCCTCGAGCATCTCCAGGATGCGGTCACCTACCACGTGCGCGGTCACGCTGATGGCGCCCACCGCGCCGATCGACCACAGCGGGAGGTTCATCGGGTCGTCGCCCGAGTAGTAAGCCAGGTCGCAGCGGGACAGCACCTGGGAGCTGGCCGCCAGGTCGCCCTTGGCGTCCTTGACCGCGACGATCCGCGGATGCGCGGCCAGGCCGAGCAGCGTGTCGGTCGCCACCGCGACCGCGGTCCGGTGAGGAACGTCATAGACGATCACCGGCAGGCCGGTGCTGTCCGCGACCGCGGTGAAGTGCGCGGCCAGGGCATCCTGGGCGGGCTTGTTGTAGTACGGGGTGACGACGAGCAGCCCGTCCGCCCCCGCCTCCTCGGCCTGCCGGGCGAGCTCGACGGTATGCGCGGTGATGTTCGTGCCGACCCCGGCAATGACGCTGGCGCGGCCGCCGACCGCCTCGCGGACCACTTCGACCAGGCGCTTTTTCTCCGCGTCGGTCGTGGTCGGCGCCTCCCCGGTGGTGCCGTTGACGACCAGGCCCTCGTTGCGCATGTCGTCGACGAGGTAGGCGGCCAGCGTGGCCGTCCCGTCGTAGTCAACGGCGCCGTCGCGGGTCATCGGAGTGATCATGGCCGTCATCAGCCGGCCGAAGGGCGCCGCGGCGGTGGTGGTCATGCCAGAACGTTACCCCTACGCGCGAGGCGTTGCATGCGTCCGCCCCGGCGTCGGCGGATGACCGGACGGCGGCCGGAAGCCGCGGGCCGGCGACCCTTACGGCACCGCGACCCCGTCCGGGGCCGCCGGCTGAGGTCAGCCGAGCAGTTTGTAGATGGCGGCGAGGTAGCCGGCCGACACCTCGGATCCCACCAGGCCGGGCTTCATCTTGTTCATCATGTAGGAGATGGTGGTGCGCCGGTCCAGGTCCATGATGATCAAGGATCCGCCCCAGCCGCCCCAGAAGCAGATCCGGCCCTCGGGGAGGAAGGGAACGCCCGTAGGCTCGGGCAGCCCGTAGCCGATGCCGAAGCGCAGCGGGGCACCGAGGAAGAGGTCCGTCCCGTGCGACTGCTCGCGGAAGATCTGCTCGATCGTGGCGGGGTTGAGCAGCCGCACGCCGTGAGCGGAGCCGCCCAGCGCGAGGACCGACAGGACGCGCGCGACGGAGCGCGCGTTGCCGTGCCCGTTGGCCGCCCCGATCTCGGCCAGCCGCCACGGCCCGGTGTTAGGCGCGGTCGCGTCGGCCACCGGGCCGGTCGCGACCTTGACCAGGACGCTGTCGGGATCCAGGCTGGCCAGGTCGAACGGGAGCGGCGGGGGCGGGATGATCTCGGCGCAGCGGGCCCAGTCTTCCCGCCGGGCGCCGATCCGGAAGTCCGCCTCCAGCGGGCCGGCGATCTCCTCGTCGACGAACCGGGTCAGGGTCTTGCCGGTCACCCGGCGGACGACCTCGCCCAGCAGGTGGCCGAAGGTGAGCGCGTGGTAACCGGAGGCGGTGCCCGGCTCCCACCAGGGCGCCTGGGCGGCCAGCGCGGCGGTGGAACGCTCCCGGTCGTAGGCGTCGGACACAGTGAACGGGGTGTTCCAGCCGGCCAGGCCCGATGTGTGGCTCATCAGGTGACGGACGAGGACGCCCTCCTTGCCCTGCTGCGCGAACTCCGGCCAGTAGCGGGCCACCGGGGCGTCCAGGTCGACCAGGCCCCGGTCGGCCAGCATGAGAACGGCCAGGCTGGTCAGCGTCTTGGTCGTCGACCAGACGTTGACGATCGTGTCCCGCTCCCACGGGCGGGTGCGGGCCGCGTCGGCGAAGCCCCCGTGGACGTCGGCCACGGTCTGCCCGTCGATGTCGATGACCAGCGACAGGCCGCACTCGGCGCCGGACGCGAGGCTGTCCTCGAGGATGTCCCGCAGCGGCTCGAACCGGGCATCGAGCTCTCCCTGAAGTGATCCGCTGGTCATGGTGCGCCTCTTTCTGATCGTCGTCGACCACGGAAGCCGCGGGCGCCCGCCCGCGGCGCCGCGCACTTCTATTTCTAGAGCTGCCAGCGGGCGCTGTCGAGAGCTGTTCCCGGTCCGGCCCGGGAAGCGGGGCACACGAAGTGCACGTTTGAGAAAACTAAGCATTCGAATTAGTACGGGCCGAATGGATAGCGGTCACATGGGACTAACTAATAGACATACGCTCGTCAAGGTTCCTGAACTAGTCCTTCTATTCTGGATCGCGAAGGTGGGCACCAACTGCTTTGGCGAGGCCTTCTCAGACTTCGTCTTCTTCAACGATGCCTCCTGGATCACACGCGACCGAGCCATCGCGGCGGGCGCCGTTCTTATCCTCATCGCCTACGGGATCCAGCTCGCGACGAAGAAGTACATCCCGTTGGTCTGGTGCACCGTCACCTTCCTTGGCCCTCTTCTCATTCCCCTCGGCGCATGGGCGTACGCCAAGTTCTACGTGCGGCCGGGTAATGAGAAGGCATACCAGTTCGTAGCCGTCGCCGCGTTCTGGGTGGCCTACACGATCACCCGGCCGCTTGGCGCCTCGTTCGGTGACTACCTGGCCGTTCCTGCCCCTTACGGCGACGGCCTGCAGATCGGAACCGGGCCCGTCAGCCTGTATTCGGGAATTGCCCTGGCCATCATCCTGGCTGTGGTCACCATCCGGTATTACCGGCCGCGATCAGGGATCCAGACCAGCTTGGAGAACGTCTCCGTCACCGCCGAATAATGCGAGCGAACGGCGCCAGCCTGCGGCCGGCCGCGGCCGGCCGGATGGAGAAAGCGGTCGCTGGGGTCAGCCGGCCGCGGCGGTCAGGACCGGCAGGTAGCCGCCCTTCTGGCCGGCCGCGGTCGGGTGGTAGGAGTTCTGAATCGGGAAGGTGACGGAGTTCAGCCAGCCGGAGCCGTCGCACAGCTCGTGGCCGGAGAACCGGGCCCGGACGTCGGCGAAGGTGTCGCCGCCGCCCGCCGCGGCGGTCTGCAGCGCGGCGTCCAGGGTGTCGGCCGCGGTGTCGAGCGCCTGGTGGTCGGCACGCGACAGCCCGAGGCAGAACGACGCGCCGAGGTCGTAGAAGTCGGGGTAGCCCAGCACGACGACCTTCGCGCCGGGAACGCGGGCGCGGATGTCGGCCAGCATGGTGGCGAGCCGGGCCGGCAGCGTGTTCCGGACGAACTGCTCGCCCGCGGCGACGGCGCTCTGGCACGAGCTGGTCGACTCCAGCACGCAGGTCTCCATCACCGAGGAGAAGCCCGCGTCGTTGCCGCCGATGGTCACGCTGACCAGCGTGGTCGACGGGCTGAGGGAGGAGAGCTGACTGCTGATGACGTCACTGGTGGTGGCGTTGGAGCACGCGGCGAAGGTGAACGACGCGGGCGAGTTCGCCTTGGCCCACAGCGCCGGGTAGGCGTTCGGGCTCTGGGCGCAGGAACCACTGGTGCCGCCGGCGCCGACGCCCGAGGAATAGGAGTCGCCGAGGGCGACGTAATGGACGGCCGCGGCGGCCCGGGCGGGGGTTCCCGGGCCGATGACCGCGGCGGCGATCCCGGCGGCGAGCACCGGCAGGCCGATCGCGAGCAAGCGAGATGAGCGCACTCAGTTACTCCTAGTGGTTTTTACTTAACAGTATGTACACGCACCGTTTTTATACCACCGGGATCAGTGCCAACGGAAGATCTGGCGAAGTACTTTTCGTACCAAAAGTGACGTTACGATCTTTGCGGGTGATTGAACCGCCGGGCGGCGGTCACCTCCGCCGGGCGGCGGTCACTTCCGCCGGGCGGCGCGGGCCAGCAGCGGGTTGATCCGGCAGCTCACGAGCTCCCGCATCACCAGCGCGGTACTGGTGCGCTCGACCCCGGGGATGTCCAGCACCTGGCCCGCGATCCGGTACAGGTCTTCCGCGTCGGCCGCCACCACGCGTACCAGCAGGTCGGTCTCGCCGCTGATCCCGTGCACTTCCAGGACCTCGGGGAGGTCGGCCAGCGCGGCCGCCACCTCGTCCAGGCGGCGCTGGGTCACCCGGGTGGTGATGAAGGCGGTGAGCGGGTAACCCAGCATCGCGGGCGGGATCTGGCGCTCCAGCGAGTCGAGCACGCCACGGGCCTCGAGCCTGGCGATCCGGGCCTGCACGGTGTTCCGGGACAGCCCGGTCTGCCCGGTCAGCGCGACCGCGGTCGCCCGGGGCTGCCCGGCAAGCGCCAGCAGCACGCGGGCGTCGGTCGGGTCGATCTGGTTCTCGTTGCGCACGATGCCCACCTTTGGTCGCTAGCTGATGCCGGTTACTGGGCAAGGTGCGCAACATTTATTCTCCACGTTGTGCAATGTTGCCCGGTGTGCTGTGATTTTAGCCTGCAACGCACAACTACTCCGACACCGGTGGTGAGCCATGCCAGACCCGTCTTCGGCGCTGTCGCCCGATCTCACGGCGGACGCCCTCGCGCCGGCCGCCTTCGCCGCGGGCGGGCAGCCCGGTGCCCGGCACGAGATCCAGCGCCGCGTGCTGTGGCTGGCGACCGCGATCATCCACGAGGCGAACCTGGTCCGGCCCAACTCGTCCGGGCTGAAGGTGGGCGGCCACCAGACCTCGAGCGCCTCGATGGTGTCGATCATGACGTCGCTGTGGTTCTCGCACCTGCGCCCGCAGGACCGGGTCTCGGTCAAGCCGCACGCCTCGCCGGTGCTGCACGCGATCAACTACCTGATCGGCGAGCTGGACGAGCGGTACCTGCCGCGGCTGCGGGAGCTGGGCGGCCTGCAAAGTTACCCGAGCCGGACCAAGGACCCCGACCCCGTCGACTACTCGACCGGGTCGGTGGGCATCGGCGCGACCGCGCCCGTTTGGGGGGCGGTCGCCCGCCGGTACACCGAGGCCGCGTTTGGCGGGGCCGGCTCCGGGCGGCAGTACTCCCTGATCGGCGACGCCGAGCTGGACGAGGGCGCGGTGTGGGAAGCGATCGCGGATCCTGCGGTGGCCGAGCTGGGCGAGATCGTCTGGGTGGTGGACTTCAACCGCCAGTCGCTCGACCGGATCGTGCCCAACATCGCCGCCGGGCGGCTGCAGGGGATGTTCGCCAGTGCCGGCTGGCAGGTGCTCACGGTGAAGTACGGGCAGCTGCTGGGGGAACTGTTCACCCGGCCCGGCGGCGGTCAGCTGCGGGCCCGCATCGACGCGATGCCCAACCAGGAGTACCAGCGCCTGCTGCGCTGCGACGCGGCCCAGCTGCGGGAGCGGCTGCCCGGCGGCAGCGCGGAGATCGGCGCGCTCATCGCCGCGCTCGACGACGCCACGCTGACCGCGGCGGTGCGCAACCTGGGCGGCCACGACCTGCCGGCGCTGGACCAGGCCTACCGGGCGATCGACGACACCCGGCCGACGATCATCTTCGCCTACACGATCAAGGGTTTCGGGCTGCCCACCGAGGGCCACCCGCAGAACCACTCCGCGCTGCTGACCCGCCCGCAGTTCGCGGAGCTCGCCGTCGCGCTGGGCACCGACCCGGTTCGCCCCTGGCAGCGCTTCGACTCCGGCAGCGACGCGGGGCGGCTCTGCGCCGAGACCGGGGAGCGGCTGCACCGCCCGCCGGTCGCCGCCCGCCCCGTGCCGGAGCTGCCGGCCGACATCGGCCGGACGCCGGCCGGCACCGCGAGCACGCAGGCCGCGCTGGGCCGCACCCTGCTCGACCTGACCCGGGAGGCCCCGGACGCCGCCCGGCGCATCGTCACGGTCAGCCCCGACGTCAGCTCGAGCACCAACCTCGGCGGCTGGATCAACAAGGTCGGCGTCTGGTCGACCACGGACCGGGTCGACTGGTTCGCCGACGACGCCGACACGCTGCTGCACTGGCGGGAGAAGCCGACCGGCCAGCACATCGAGCTCGGCATCGCCGAGACCAACCTGGTCGGGCTGATCGGCGAGCTGGGGGCGACCTGGAGCCGCTGGGGACAGCCGCTGCTGCCCATCGGCGTGATGTACGACCCGTTCGTGGAACGGGCGCTCGAGCCCTGGTCGTTCGGTATCTACGCGGGCGGGCAGTCGATCCTGGTGGGCACCCCGTCGGGGGTGACGCTGGCCCCGGAGGGCGGCGCGCACCAGTCGATCACCACGCCGTCCATCGGACTCGAGCAGCCGGGCTGCGTCAGCTACGAGCCCGCCTTCGCCCTCGACGTGGAGTGGGTGCTGCTGGCCTGCCTGGCCCGTCTCGGCCGGCCCGGCGGCGGCTCGGCCTACCTGCGGCTGTCCACCCGTCCGGTCAACCAGGCGCTGGCCGCCGTTCCCGCCGACCCGGCGGCCCGGGAACGCCGCCGGCGGCAGGCGGTGGCCGGCGCGTACCAGCTGCGCCGGACCGGGCAGCCGCGGGTCACCATCGCCGCCATGGGCGCGATGATCCCCGAGGCACTGGCCGCCGCCGAGCGCCTGGACGCGGCGGGCACGGCCGCCGACGTGGTCTGCGTGACCAGTCCGGACCTGCTCTTCCAGGCGGTGCTGGGCCGGCAGGGC
>DASWUW010000873.1:0-1951 GCA_036406335.1 Trebonia sp. | reverse complement strand
GATCTGGCACACCGAGCGGACGCTGCGCCTGCCCGACGAAGCGGACCTGCAGCGGCTGCTGCTCCCGCACCCGCTGCTGTCCGAGATCGCGAACCTCTACTACGCCGTCATGCACTTCGGCCTGCTGATCGCGATGCTCATCTGGCTGTTCGCCCGGCACCGCGACGGTTACCCGGCGGTGCGGAACGCGATGGCCGCGAGCACGGCGATCTGCCTGTTTACCTCGTTTATCCCGGTCGCGCCGCCGCGGCTGCTGCCCGGGGCCGGCCTGGCGGACCTGGCCGCCCGGTACGGGCAGTCGGTCTACGGCGCGGCCGGGTCAGCGGCCGGCGCCGACCAGCTGTCGGCCATGCCCTCGGTTCACGTCGCCTGGTCGGTCCTGGTCGCCTGGGCCGTCATTACCCAGGCCCGCAGCCGCTGGCGCTGGCTGATCGTGCTCCACCCCCTCGTCACCGTGTTCGTCGTGGTCGGGACGGGCAATCACTTCTGGGCCGACGGCATCGTGGCGGCCGCGATCGACGCCGCGGTCATCGGAGTGCAGGCGGCGGTGGTCCGCCGCTTCCGCCGGCCGGGCACGCCGGACTCCGCGGAACGGCGTCAGGAGGTCTCGACCGCGTAGACCACCGTGTTGCTGAGGTAGGAGCGCGTCGCGTAATCGAAGGTTCCGCCGCAGGTGATAAGCCGCAGCTCGGCGTCGGGAACCGGGCCGTACACGGCCGCGGTGGGAAAGCTGTCCTTGGCGTACCGGTGCACGGCCGTCACTTTGAAGACCGCCAGCGTCCCGTCCGCGCGCCGCACGTACACGCGGTCCCCCGGGTGCAGCGAGGACAGCCGGAAGAAGACCCCGGGGCCGGCCGTGGAGTCGATGTGCCCGGCGATGACCGCGGACCCGACCGCACCGGGACGGGGGCTGCCCGTGTACCAGCCCGCGACCGACGTCGACGGAGGGACCTGCAGCGCCCCGGTCGCGGTCAACCCGAGCTTGACCAGGCTGGTCTGCACCCCGATGGCCGGGATGGTCAGCGCGGCGGGCCGGCTGACCGGGGCCGACTGCCGCTGCGCGGCGGCGGCGATCGGCCCGGTCGGCGCGGGCAGCGTCGGGGCGGCGGCGAACTCGGGCGTGACCGGATGGCGGGTCAGCAGCAGGCCGGCCCCGCCGCCGGCCGCGGCGAGCAGTCCCGCCGTCACGACCAGCAGCGCCAGCGGCCTGCGGCCTGCCCGGCCCCCCTTGGAGAGCACGTCAGGCGGTCACGCGCGGACGGCGGCGCAGGCTGAGGCCGCCGGCCGCCGTGAGCAGCAGGCCGGCCCCGATGAGGCCCAGCCACGGCAGGGCGGACGGCATCCGGGGCGCGGTACCGCCGAATCCGGTGGCAGCGCCGCCCACCGGGTTGGCACTGCTGCCGTCCGCGTCCAGGAAGTTGTCGATGACCAGGCCCTTGGCCCCGTCCAGGACCACCAGGGTGTGCACCGACCCCGGGGCGAGGGTGATCTTCGAGACCGAGGCCGCGCCCTCCCCCGCGATGTGCAGGCTCGCGGTGGCCGGGGACACGGTCTCGTACGAGCTCACCGAGCCGAACGCCAGGTTGCTCACCGCTGCCTTTCCGTTCCAGGTCACGGTCACGTCGTGCTGCTTAAGGGAGGCCTGGATGACCCGCACCAGCACCTTGCCGGCCGGGGGGGTCAGCTTGTCCTTGAGCACCTGCAGCCGCAGCCCGGACTCCGGCCCGAGGCCGGCCACGGTGTAGGCGCCGCCCGCCGCGATGTCCAGGCTGGCCGACAGCACCGGCTTGCTCGTTGCCGCGGCACCCGCGGCGCGCATGGCCACGGTGTAATCCCCCACCGGGAGCGCCTCGTAGCCCGAGACCACGCCGTACCCGACATGGTGCAGCACCTGCTGTGCGGTCGGGTTACCGAAGGAGTACAGGTAAACGTCCACCTCAGGCGTGTTAGG
>DASWUW010000872.1:0-6305 GCA_036406335.1 Trebonia sp. | reverse complement strand
CCAGGCCGCCCGCCGCGGCCGGGCGCCGGTGCTGGCCGGCCGGCCGTCCGGGTTCCGCAACAACCCGAGCGCGCCGCAGACGGCGGCCTACGCGGTCGACGGTTCGCCGGTCGAGGTGACCTACCGCTTCGACCGCGACGGGCTCACCGCCACCGTCGCGGGACAGCCGGTTCCCGGCGCGAAGGTGCTGTCGGCGACCCCGGCCCGGGTCGACCTGGTGTGCGCGGGCATCCGCCGCACCGTGGACGTGACCCGGATCGGCGGCACCGCCTACGTCGACAGTCCCCTCGGACACGACGCGCTGACCGAGGTCGAGCGTTTTCCCGACCCCTCGGCCGCCGCGCACGCGGGCTCGCTGCTGGCTCCGATGCCGGGCACCGTCGTGCGGGTGGACGCGGCGGTCGGGGACAGCGTCGCGGCCGGCGCCGTGATCCTCACGATCGAGGCGATGAAGATGGAGCACGCCATCCGCACCCCGGCGGCCGGCGTCGTCACCGCGCTGCCGGTCACCGTCGGAAGCCAGGTGGAGAGCGGCGCGGTCCTGGCCGTGGTCGGCGAGGAGGAGAAAGATGACTGAGCCGGTCCGCTACGAGGTGGTCAACGGGGTCGCCTGGCTGACCATCAACCGCCCGGAGGCCCGCAACGCGCTCAGCCGGGCGGTGCGCGAGGGGCTGTTCGCCGGGGTGCGGCGGTTCAACGGCGACGAGGCGGCCCGGGTGCTGGTGCTCACCGGCGCCGGCGACCGCGCGTTCTGCGCCGGCGGGGACCTCAAGGAGATGGCCGACACCGCGCTCACCGTGCCTCCGCCGGATTTCCTGCCCCAGTTCGGCCGCAACATCCTCATCGACAAGCCGACCATCGCCGCCGTCAACGGCGTGGCCTACGCCGGCGGGTTCCTGCTGGCCCAGAACTGCGACCTGTGTATCGCCGCCACCTCGGCCCGGTTCGCGGTCAGCGAGGTCAAGGTCGGCCGCGGGTCGCCCTGGGCCGCCCCGCTGTCCTGGCTCGTCCCGCCCCGTGTCGCGATGGAGATCCTGCTCACCGGCGACCCGCTGACCGCCGCCCGGGCCTACGAGGTCGGACTGGTCAACCGGGTCGTCCCGGACGCGGACCTGCACGCCGAGGTCCAGGCGCTGGCCGAGCGGATCGCCGCCAACGCGCCGCTGTCGGTGCGCGCGGCCAAGCAGACCGCCTACCTGTCGGCCCGCCTGGGGCTGGCCGAGGCGTACGACGAGGCCGAGCGGATCTGGGAGCCGGTCTACCACAGCGCCGACGCCCAGGAAGGCCCGGCCGCGTTCCGGGACAAGCGCAAGCCGGCCTGGACCGGCCGCTGATGACCGCCACCGATCCCGGTTCCGGCCGCCGGCGGGTCGACTCCCTGGTCGACGACCTGCTGGCCGAGTCCGCCGGGCTGCGCGCGGTGCTCGCGCCCCGCCCGGCCGGCGACTGGGCCCGGCCGACCCCGGCCGCGGGCTGGACCGTCACCGACCAGGTCACCCACCTGGCCTACTTCGACGACGTCACCCGGCTCTCGGTCACCGATCCCGAACGGTTCCGGGCCGAGGCCGGGCGGCTGACGGCCGGGGGCCAGGACTTCCCCGACCGCGTCGCCGCGCAGTTCCGCGGCACCCCGCCGCACGAGCTGCTGGCCTGGTTCGACCGGTCGCGGGCCGAGCTGGCCCGGGCCTTCCGCGCGGCCGACCCCGACGTCCGGCTCCCGTGGTTCGGGCCCGCGATGAGCCCCGCCTCCTCGGTGACCGCCCGGCTGATGGAAACGTGGGCGCACGGGCAGGACATCCTGGACACGTTCGGGATCGTCCGGCAGCCGACGTCCCGGCTGCGGCACGTCGCCGACATCGGCATCCGCGCCCGGCGCTACAGCTACGCGATCCGCGGCCTCGAGCTCCCGGCCGACCCGGTCCGGGTCGAGCTGACCGCCCCGGACGGGCAGAGCTGGACCTGGGGCCCGGCCGGGGCGCCGGACCGGGTGGCCGGCGACGCACTGGACTTCTGCCTCGTGGTCACCCAGCGGCGCCACCGGGACGACACCCGCCTCGAAGTCCGCGGGCCTGTCGCCAGCCAGTGGATCGCGATCGCGCAGGCCTTCGCCGGCGCGGCCGGACCGGGCCGGGAACCCGGGCACGTCCAGGCGTGGGCCGGGTCAGCCGCGGGAGGACTCTGAGATGCCGCCCCGCCCCGCCGCCGCCCGCCGCCCGGTCCGGATCGGGAACTCGTCCGGCTTCTTCGGCGACCGCATGGAGGCCGCCCGCGAGATGGTCGAGGGCGGCCCTGTCGACGTGCTCACCGGCGACTACCTGGCCGAGCTGACCATGCTGATCTTGTGGAAGGCGCGGCAGAAAGATCCCGAGGCCGGTTACGCCAGGACCGTGCTGAGCCAGCTCGAGCAGGTGCTCGGCACCTGCCTGGACCGCGGCATCAAAATCGTGAACAACGCCGGCGGGCTCAACCCGGCGGGCCTGGCCGGGCAGTTCGCCGCCCTGGCCGAACGGCTCGGCCTGCACCCGAGGATCGCCTACGTCACCGGTGACGACCTGCTGCCGCGGCTGGACGAGCTGACCGCGGCCGGCCACGGGCTGAACCACCTCGACACCGGGCAGCCGCTGGCCGACGCAGGCGGCAAGCCGGTCACCGCCAACGCCTACCTGGGCGGCTGGGGGATCACCGCGGCGCTGGACGCCGGGGCGGACATCGTGGTCTGTCCCCGCGTCACCGACGCCTCGCTGGTCACCGGCCCGGCCGCGTGGTGGCACGGCTGGGGGCGGGAGGACTTCGACCAGCTCGCCGGGGCGGTCGCCGCCGGGCACGTCATCGAGTGCGGCCCCCAGGCCACCGGCGGCAACTACTCCTACCTGCACGAGATCACCGACCGCCGCTACCCGGGCTTCCCGGTCGCGGAGGTCGCGCACGACGGCAGCAGCGTGATCACCAAGCACGACGGCACCGGGGGACTGGTGTCGCCCGGCACCGTCACCGCCCAGCTGCTGTACGAGATCGCCGAGCCCGCCTACCTGAACCCCGACGTGGTCGCGCACTTCGACACGATCACGCTGGAGCAGCAGGCGCCGCACCGCGTCCGCCTCTCGGGCACCCGCGGGACCCCGCCGCCGCCGACGCTCAAGGTCTGCGTGAACTTCCTCGGCGGCTACCGCAACACGATGACGCTGGTGCTCACCGGGCTGGACATCGAGGAGAAGGCGGCCTGGGCCGCCGACGAGCTGTTCGCCGTCCTCGGCGGCCGGGACCGCTTCGCCGAGGTCGACGTGCGGCTGCTGCGCTTCGACCGTCCCGACGCGCCGGGCAACGAGCAGGCGACGGCGCACCTGCGCATCACGGTGAAGGACGGCGACCCGGGCAGGGTCGGCCGGCGCTTCTCCAACGCCACGATGGAGCTCGCCCTCGGCGGCTACGCCGGCTTCCACACCACCACCCCGCCGTCGGCGGAGAGCGCCTACGGCGTCTACTGGCCGACGACGGTTCCCGCCGCCGAGGTAGCCCACGTCGCCGTGCTGCCCGACGGCACCCGGCTCGACGTGCCCGCGGCCGCCGTGACCGCCGTGGCCGGTACCGGCCCGGCCCGTCCCGGGCCGTCCGGCGCGGCACCGCCACCCGGCGCGCCACCGCTGGCCGGCGACCAGACGGTGCGGGCGCCGCTGGGACGGGTGTGCGCGGCCCGCTCCGGCGACAAGGGCGGCAACGCCAACGTCGGGCTGTGGGCCCGCGACCCGGCCGGCTACGGCTGGCTGCGCGGCTACCTCACGGTCGAGCGGCTGCGCGAGCTGCTGCCGGAGGCACGGGACCTCGAGATCCGCCGTTTCGAGCTGCCCAACCTGCACGCGCTCAACTTCGTGATCACCGGGCTGCTGGGCGAGGGCGTCGCGTCCTCCACCCGCCCCGACCCGCAGGCGAAGGGGCTGGGCGAGTACCTGCGGTCCCGGCTGGCCGAGCTGCCGCTCAGCCTGCTGGACGGAGGGACGGCATGACCGACGCCCTGGCCGGCCCCAGCGCCGCGCCGCGCCGCCGCGATCCCGACCGGCGCCAGCGCATCCTGGCCGCCGCGGCGGAACTGGTGGCCGAACGCGGCTACCACGACGTCGGCATGTCCGACATCGGCGCGGCCGCGGGCATCGTCGGCTCCGGCATCTACCGCCACTTCGACGGCAAGTCGGCGGTCCTGGTCGCGATGTTCGACCGGGTCATCGACGACCTGACCCGGACCGCCGCCGACATCCTGTCCCGCGGCCTGGAGCCGGCCCAGACCCTCGGGGAGCTCGTCGCCGCCCACGTGCGGATCACCCTCGAGGACCGGATGCTCATGCGGGTCTACCACAACGAGATCGCCAGCCTGCCCGTCGAGGACAGCCGGCGGCTGCGCCGCAAGCAGCGGATCTACATCGAGGAGTGGGTCCACGTCCTCAGCGTCCTGCGCCCGGAGGCGGACGACGCCGTCCTGCGGGCGCTGGTGCACGCGGGGATCGGCGCCGTGCACTCCACCCTGTTCTACTCCAGCGGCCTGCCCGCCGCCCGGCTGGCGAAGCTGATGGCGGCCGCGGCCGAAGCGACCATGTTCATCTCCGACACCGGCCCTGACGCCGTGACCAACCGACCCCGATGGGAGCCCTGAGCGGCAGTGGAGTTCGACGAGAACCCGGACCACCGCGCGATCCGGGAGGCGGTGGCCAAGATCGCCGCCCCCTACGGTGGCGCGTACTACACCAAGCACGCCGAAGAGCACACCCCGACGAGCGAGCTCTGGCAAGCCCTGGGACGCCAGGGGTTTATCGGGATCAACCTGCCCGAGCAGTTCGGCGGGGGCGGCGCCGGGCTGGCCGAGCTGGCCCTGGTGGTCGAGGAGACGGCCGCCCAGGGCGCGCCCTTGCTGCTCCTGCTGGTCTCCAGCGCGATCTCCGGGGAGATGCTGGCTCGCTACGGCAGCCCGCGGCAGCAGCAGGACTGGCTCCCCGGTCTGGCCAGCGGCGAGCGCAAGGTGGTCTTCGCGATCACCGAGCCCGAAGCCGGCTCCAATACCCACCAGCTCTCGACCCGGGCGGAACGCGACGGCGACGACTGGGTGCTGCGCGGCACCAAGTACTACATCAGCGGGGTCGACGAGGCCGAAGCGCTCGTCGTCGTCGCCCGCACCGGCACCGACCCGGCTACCGGCAACGCCCTGATGTCGCTCTTCCTGGTCCCCACCGGCAGTCCCGGCCTGGTCGCGAACGTGCTGCCGGTGTCGGCGTCACTGCCGGAGAAGCAGTACACCCTGTTCTTCGACGACGTCCGCCTAGACGCCGGGGCGCTGATCGGCACCGAGAACGAGGGGTTCCGGCAGGTGTTCCACGGACTCAACCCGGAGCGGATCACCGGGGCCGCGATCTGCGTGGGAGTCGGGCGCCGGGCGCTGGCCGTCGCGTCCGAGTACGCGCGCAACCGCCAGGTCTGGGGGCAGCCGATCGGCACCCACCAGGGCGTCTCGCACGCGCTGGCCAAGGCGAAGATCGCGGTCGACCTGGCCGCGCTGATGACGGCGAAGGCGGCCTGGCTGCACGACCACGACCGGCCCGCCGGGGAGGCCTCGAACGAGGCCAAGTACGCGGCCGCCGAGGCCGCCGTCGCCGCCGTCGACGCGGCCATTCAGACCCACGGCGGCAACGGGATGAGCACCGAGTTCGGCCTGCTGCCGCTGTGGGGTATCAGCCGGCTGCTGCGCATCGCCCCGGTCAGCGCCGAGATGGTGCTCAACTACGTCGCCCAGCACTCGCTCGGCCTGCCCCGGTCGTACTGAGCCATGACCCAGGACTCGCCGCTGGTCCGCTACCGCCGGCCGGGCGCGGGCGGCTGGCTCACCCTGAACCGGCCGGCCCGCCGCAACGCGCTCACCCCGCAGCTGATCCGCGACTTCCACCGCGCGCTGGACGCCTGCGACGCCGACCCGGCGGTCCGGGCCGTCGTCATCACCGGAGCGGGTGACGCGTTCTGCGCCGGAGCCGACCTGGACTACTTCAACGCCCGGCTCGACGAGCCGGGCGGCTGCGCCAGGTTCACCGCGGAACTGCTGGACCCGCTCTGGTCCCTGCTGCGCCGCCTGCGCGACTCCCCCCGGCCGGTGATCGCCGCGGTCAACGGGGCCTGCTTCGCCGGCGGCATCGAGCTGCTCGTCACCTGCGACCTGGTGATCGCCGCGGAGACGGCGGTGTTCTGCGACGCCCACTCGCTGCGCGGCCTGGCCCCCGCCCTCGGCGGCGCGGCCGGGCTGGTGGCCGCGGTCGGCGCCCCGCGGGCCCGGC
>DASWUW010000871.1:0-2119 GCA_036406335.1 Trebonia sp. | reverse complement strand
GTCATCCGGGCGGATAGGCGTACCGTCGTTTCGGTTCGCCGCCCCGGGCTGCTTCTTGGCCGGCTTGGCGCATCCGTGGCCGACAGCGATGCCGTCAGGGTCGGTGACGGTCACGCAAAGCATGCTGTGCGGGCTTCCGGCCGCAGACGCGCTCAGGGCACGGCACAGGTCGGGGTCAAGCGGCCCGAGACCGTGGCTCGCACCGGGCCGCTCGGCCAGGCCGAGCAGCGTCGCCAAGGGAACCGCCAGGTCGACCAGTCGAGGCGGGAGCTGCGGGGAAGCCGACGGCGGCGGGTCCGCAGGCGATGGGCCTGGGCCTGCTCCCGGGCCCGTTCCCGGGCCCGGCGGGCCGCCGGCTGGCGGGTCATCCGGAGGGTTGCCGGTATCCGGATCCTCCACGGTGGAATCGGGATGGCTTCCAGTATCCGTGACGGCAGGGAAGCCGGGCAGCACGCCGGAGGCGAAGCGAGCCTCGGCGGTGACTTCTCTCAGCAGGTCGAGGTATGCCGCGGCACGGAACTGGTCCATCCTGACGTCAGCGAAGACACCGGATTCCTGGTACTGCAGGGCGCGGGCGCAGACCTGGGCGTGAGCCGCGAGGGCTTCGTCGGTGGGCAGGTCCCGGCCCGACAGGGCGGCAGCGCCCGATTCCTCGCGGTAAAGCTGCACCCGGGACTTCTCTTGCTCCGCGTGCTTGCGGCGCCTGGCGGCCGAACCGGGGTCAACCGTGATGGCCGCCTGCTCGGCTAGCTGCTTCACCTGGCCGTAGTTCTTTCCGGGCAGCTCAGACAGGATAAGCGCCTCGGCCTTGGCGACATCCTCGTCACCGAGTAGCTGGAGCGCGTCGTCCACGGCGCGCGCTTTCGAACAGGCGAGAGTGCCGTCGGACAGCAGGCCAAGCACGCCGGGCAGCCTTACTTCGAGATCCCAGGCCAGCCACATCATGTTCTCAGCCGTCGGAACTGACACCGCGAGCGCCGCGGCGACCTCGTGGGTCAGGGACTTGGTCCAGCCGTCAGGCAGGTCGCCGTGGTAACCGCCACCGGGCAGTGGCTGGTCGTCCTCGCGAATCAGCGCCCGCAGCACGCCGAGGCGGCCCGCGGCTGCCCATGCTTCCACCGCTGTCCAGCGACGCAACAGGCCGATCATTTCGTCGCGAGACGCGCCCGCGCACCGCCAGTCCGGTCCTGAGACGCCCTCGAGGGCCGCGGCAAGCGCGGCTGACGGCGCGCAGCCGTCCCATTTACCCTCCCGGGCGAAACCGGCAAGATCGGCAGCGGAATCCGTGGGCCGGGACCTATGCGGCCGGGCGCCGTCACCGGGCGAGAACGCGTTGGCACTGGGCTCGGGCCGGCGGGTGAGAACCTGGTCGAGGGCCCACCGGAGCCCGGGCGCGGTCCGGCGGGCACCGGGAAGGCCCGCGCTAGGCAGGCCGGGATTAGGCAGGCCGGGATTAGGCAGGCCGGGATTAGGCAGGCCGGGACCCGAATCCGGCGTACCCCCCGATCCGGCATCCTGGCCTGGCTCCCAGCCCATCCGAGTTCCCCTTATTCGAAAAAGTGTATATCTAGGTCCGTTACTCGAATATTATCACTAATCAAGATCATTAGCATTACCCTCGGACGCTTCTTTAAGGCAGTTTGCGAGCTGGTGGCGGCGACGTGTGTCGCAGGCCGCCGGGCGGTCTGCTCAGTCGTCTACTGTCGTCCGGCGGGCCGATGCGGCGAGGCGGTCGGCTAGGGCGATGACCAGGTCGCGCAGCTCGGCGGGGCGGTCGATGACGAAGGGAAGGTCGAGTGACGCGAGCAGCCGGGGTAGCCAGTCGAGACTTTCTGCGCGCAGCTCAAGGGTGAGCCAGTGCCCGGTCTCCGGGTCCGCCGGGGTGGTCGGTGCTATCGGGTCGGCCGGGGCTGCCGGCGCTATCGGCACTATCGGGGCGGCCGGGGCGGTGATGGTGGCGATGCTGGCGGGAAACCGGGCGCGGACCTGCTCGGTCGTTCCCCGGATGCGCAGGGTTACCTGATGCCGGTAGGGGGCGCTGGCGAGACCGGACAGGACGCGGGCAGCCGGGTCGATGCCGGCGGGCGGGTCGAATGAGCCGGGCCGGGTTCTGGCGTCC
>DASWUW010000870.1:0-4338 GCA_036406335.1 Trebonia sp. | reverse complement strand
TCCACCATCGTGTTGATCGTGGTCTTCAGCTCGAGGATCTCGCCCCGGGCGTCCACGTCGATCTTCTTCGACAGGTCACCCTGGGCCACCGCCGTCGTGACCTGGGCGATATTCCGCACCTGGCCGGTCAGGTTGTTCGCCATCGAGTTGACGTTGTCGGTCAGGTCCTTCCAGGTCCCGGACACGCCGTGCACGACCGCCTGGCCGCCGAGGTTGCCCTGCGTGCCGACCTCGCGGGCGACCCGGGTGACCTCGCCGGCGAACGCCGACAGCTGGTCCACCATCGTGTTGAGGGTGGTCTTGAGCTCCAGGATCTCGCCTTGGGCGTCCACGTCGATCTTCTGCGAGAGGTCGCCCTTGGCGACCGCGGTGGCGACCTGGGCGATGTTGCGGACCTGCCAGGTCAGGTTGCCCGCCATCGCGTTGACCGACTCGGTGAGGTCCTTCCAGGTGCCGGACACTCCCGGCACGTTGGCCTGGCCGCCCAGCTTCCCGTCGGTGCCGACCTCGCGGGCGACCCGGGTGACCTCCGAGGTGAACTGGTCAAGCTGGTCGACCATGCGGTTGAACACCGCCGCGATCTCATCGACGAGCGGGTCGCCGGTAAGCGCGAGGCGGGTGCTGAAATCGCCCCCGCGCACCGCGGTGAGCCCGGCGAGCAGCTGCTCGAGGGCCGCCCGGTCAAGACGGGGCCGCTCGTGGTCAACGTCTGTCATCGACTCTCCCGTTCCCGGCCCTCGCCTGCTGCGGAGGATCCGCAGGCCACTGACAGTTATACGATAGTCGCTCGTCGACGGGCAGACGCGCCTGAATTGCCGATACAATACGCGGCCAGTGCCGGTCTCCGGACGCCGGAATTCCCGCTGAATTACCGCGGCGCCGCAGCCGGACCCGGCGTACACCCGTAACGGAGGCAATGCCTATGGCACAGGGTGAGGACGCGGCGCGGCTGGCGGCGGTCGCCGAGCGCCAGCGGCAGGAGCTGGCCGTCGCGGCCGCCGAGCGGGCGGCGGACGGCGCCGAGCTCGTGGGTGTGCTCGCCGAGCAGCTGCGGGCCGGGTTCGGCGCCGCTGCCGTCGCGCTGTGGCTGCTCGACGCGGACGGCGCGCTCGACCTGTTCGGCCAGGACGGTCTGAGCAAAGCGGACGCGAGCCGCTGGCGGCGGCTGCCGCCGCAGTTCGACTGCCCGGAGCAGCGGGTGGTGTCCGGCGGCAGCGACCTCTGGTGGCCGGCCGGCCCGCCCGCGGCTGACCCGGTACCCGCCGCCGCCCCCTGGGGGAGGGACGCCGCCCGGGCGGTGCTCGGCCTCCGCGACCGCGCGGGAATCCTGCTCGGGGTGGCGGAAGCCTGGTGGCCGGCGCCGCGGGACGCGTTCGACGAGCGGACCCGGGCCTCGGTCGCCCCCGCGCTCGCCGGGTTCGCCGACGTGCTCGCCCTGCGCCTGGCCTACGGGCCGGTGGGAGCGACGGCACCGTCGCCGGCGATCTTCCGGGCCCTGGACCACCTGACCGACTCCGCGCTGGTGGCCCGGCCTGTGCGGGCGGCCGACGGCACGGTGCGCGACTTCGCCGTCATCCACCTCAGTCCTCATTACGTAGACCCGGCCGGCCGGGTTCCCGGCACCGTGTCCGGGCTGACGCTGCTGGAGGCGTACCCGGCGTCCGCGTCCGGCGACGGGCTGTTCGCCCGGGCGGAGCGGGTGCTGGCCTCCGGCCGTTCCGAGCACGTGGCCGGGCCCGTCGCCGCTCCGCTGACCGGCGACACGGACGTCGTCCAGGTCGCCGGGCTGCATGCCGTGCCCGTTTTCGCGAGCGTGGTCTTCACCTGGCGCCCGGTCGGGGAGGCGGAGCGGTTCGCCGGCCTGCTCGGCCACGTGCAGCGGCTCGGCCGGATCGGCGCCTGGGAGGAGAGCTTCGCCACCGGAGCAGTCAGCTGGACGGAGTCGGCCTACGCGCTCTTCGGCCTCGACCCGCGTCACGCGGTGCCCATCCCCACCGACAGCCTGCCCAGCTTCGTGATCGCGGCCGACCGGGCCCCGCTCCAGCGGTTCCGCCAGACCCTGCTGCACCGGCGCGAGCCCGCGGTCGCGGTCTTCCGGATCGTCCGCCCGGGCGACACCGCCATCCGGCAGATCCGCGTCTTCGCCGAGCCGGTGCTCGCCGGGGACGAGTTCACCGGCCTGCGCGGCGCCTTCCAGGACGTGTCCGCCCACTACCACACCCAGGTCGCGCTGGCCGCGACCCAGGACCAGCTCGCGGACAGCGAGCAGCGGGCCGAGCAGGAGCAGGAGCTCGCCCTGCGCCTGCAGCGCGCCATCATGCCGGAGGACGACCAGCCGGTGGAGGCGGCCGGGGTTGACGTGGCGGTACGCTACCGGCCCGCCGAGCAGGGGCGCCTGGTGGCCGGGGACTGGTACGACGCGCTGCTGCTGCCGGACAAGCAGCTGCTGCTGGTGGTGGGGGACATCACCGGGCACGGGATCGACGCGGTGACCGGCATGATCGCCGCCCGCAACGCGCTGCGCGGGCTCGCCGCGACCGGCGCGGGCCCGGGTGACCTGCTGCGGTACCTCAACTACGCGTCCTGTCACCTGACCGAGGGCATCGCCGGGACCGTCGTCTGCGGCATGTACGACCCGCAGACCCGGATCCTGCGCTGGGCCCGGGCCGGGCACCTGCCGCCGATCCTGGTCCGCGACGGCGCGGCCCAGATGCTGCCCCTTCCGTCCGGCGTGCTGCTCGGCCTCGACCCGGACGCCGAGTACGAGGAGGTCGAGCTGCCGATGCGCAGCGGTGACACGCTGCTGCTGTTCACCGACGGCCTGGTCGAGCGGCGGGCCGATTCGATCAGCGACGCCCTGCAGGAGTTCACCGCCGCGGCCGTGCCCGCGGCCGAGAACGCGGGCCTGCACGCCGACCGCATCCTCGCCAGCGCCGTCTCCGATACCGACGACGACGCCTGCCTGGTGGCCGTCCGGATCCTCTGAGCCGGCGCCGGCTCAGGGCCAGAGCAGGCGGCGGTCCCACCCGCGGCCGGTCCGCCGGTACTGCAGGCGCAGGTGCCGCCGCTGCTGGTCGGCCTGCCAGAACTCGACCGAGTCGGCGGTCAGCGCGTACCGGGTCCAGCCGGGCACGACGGTCTGCGGGCGGGCCTCCACCGCCGCCTCGGCCCGGCGGAAAGCCGCGTCCAGTTCGGCCCGGTCCGCTAGCGGCTCCGACTGCGGGCCGGCCAGCGCCGCGGCCCGGGACGCGGGCGGCCGGGCCAGGAAGTCGGCCGCGCTGGCGGCGCTGCCCGCGCCGGCCGCCAGTCCGGTGATCCGGATCTGGCGCCCCTGGCGCGGCCAGTAAAACGACGCCGCCGCGGACGGGTTGGCCGCCAGGTCCCGGCCCTTGCCGCTGGCCGCGTCCGAAGCGAAGTACCAGCGGCCCCCCTCGTCTACGTCCTGGCAGATCAGGGCGCGGGAAGAGACCCGGCCGGCTGGGTCCGCGGTGGCCAGCGTCATCACCTGCGGTCCGGGGACCTGGTCCCCGACCGCAGCGGTGAGCCAGGCCAGGAACAGGGTAACCGGGTCGTCCGGGGCCGACCGCGGGTCGAACTCCGGCAGCTTGGCCGGGAACGCCGGCAGTCCGCGCAGTACCTCGCGCATCGTCTGAGCCACCGCCGCCGCCTACTGCGCCGGCAGGAGGAAGGTGACCGAGACCACTGACCCGGCCGCGCCCGTGGCCACCTGGACCTGGTCGGCGGTGCGGCGGACCAGCCACAGCCCGTGCCCGTGCTCGACCGGCCACGACGACGGCGGGGAAGACCGCCGGAATGCGTCGGCCAGGCCGCTTCCGGTATCGCTGACCTGGCAGTGCAGCGACCGCGAGGTGACTTCCATCCGCAGCCGCCCGCGGCCCGCCCCGTGCCGCACCACGTTGGCCGCCAGCTCGTGCATGGCGATCATGACGTCGATGGCCCGGTCGCTGCCCAGGCCCGCCGCCGACGCGCACCGTCTGACCGCCTCGCGCAGCCCGGAGAGGTTAGCCGCTCCGAACTCCTGGTCGAGCACGGTTTTCCCGTCTCCTTCACTGGCTGCCCTGGCCGACTGCAGCAGCGGACGGTCGTCGGTCACCGGCGCCGCGCCCGGACGGCGGAACGCCGCCCTCTAGCTTGAGCGGTACGCAAAACGCTGATCGCCGATCGCCTCCCCCGCGATCACCTTCGCCGTCCGCCGGGCCACTGCGCGAGTCACCCGGATTCCGGCCCGAACGTAGAGAACGCTACCCGTCCATAGCGGCGGAAACCACGAAGTCGGCCCGATGTGCCTCGGCCCAGGTTGCCCCGCCGGCGCGTCAG
>DASWUW010000869.1:0-12847 GCA_036406335.1 Trebonia sp. | reverse complement strand
GATCGAGAACAGCTCGTGGTCCGCGCCGGCCAGCAGCGCACCCGCGACGCCGGTAACAAACGCGGCCAGGGCCATCGCCCAGACTTTGTAGAACGTGGTGTTGATGCCGGCCGCCAGCGCGGACGGCTCGCTCTGCCTGATCGCGGCCCAGGCCCGGCCCGGCCGCAGCCGCAGGTGGGCGAAGACCAGCAGGAACATGACGATCGCGGTAATCACCGAGAACCGGTAGAACGCCAGGTCGGTCCCGGCGAACGACGGCCGCCGGATCTGCGGGATATGGGTGAGGGAGCCGTTGTAGCCGGAGAACCCGCCGCCCCCGTTGGGGAAGTTCAGCGTGGCCTCGATGACCGCGACGCCGCCGGCCAGCATCAGCGTGATCAGCGCCAGGTACAGGCCCCGCAGCCGCAGCGCGGGCAGCGTGATCAGCGAGCCGATGACCATGGTGGCCAGGCCGGCCTCGATCACCACCAGGATGTACGGCTGGCTGGTGGCGAACAGCAGCCGCGCGCCGACCCAGGCGCCGATGGTCAGCACCGCGAGCTGGCCCAGGGAGTACAGGCCGACCCGTCCGACCAGCAGGCCCAGGCCGAGCGTGACGATCGAGTAGATCGCCACCTGGGTCATCGTGTCGGTGTAGTAGGCCGACATCAGCGGCGGCAGCGCGAACAGGGCGAGCAGCAGCAGCGCGGCGATGACCGCGGTCCGGGTGAGCACGCCGCGGTCTCTGACCAGGGCGCGGGGAGCCGGGGCGGGGGCCTGGGGGTCTGCGGTATCCGCGGTGCCGATCACGGCCGCCTCACCCTTCCTCGCGCGAGCGCGACATGACCTGGCTGCGCGACATGACCAGCAGCGCGGCCGCCGCGAGCACGAACGGCGTCATGTCCTGGTAGTTGCTGATCTGGGTGACCGGGGTGATCAGGTCGTGGACCAGCCCGATCACGATGGCCGCGCCGAAGGTGACCGGGATCGAGCGGAGCCGGCCGATCAGCGCCGCCGCCAGCGAGGAGATCACCACGGTGAACACCAGCGTGGTGTCGTCCAGCGCGGACAGGTCGGCCAGCATGATCCCGGCGATGCCGGACAGCAGTCCGCAGCCCAGCCAGGCGGCGGCCTCGACCCGGCGGACCGGGACGCCGAGCGTCGCGGTGATCTCCCGGTCGTTGGCCATCGCGCGCATCGCGGTGCCGAGCTTGGAGTAGCGCAGGAACGCGCCGGTGCCGGCCGTGATCGCGATGCCGAGCGCGAGCGCGATGACCTGGGTCCAGTTGACCTGGAGCTGCCCGACGGTGAAGCCGCTGTTGTCGGTCGGGAAGGAGATCGACGGCGACTGGCCTCCGGTGGTGGGCCAGGCCAGGTCGATGACCCCGAAGAGCACCAGGGCGAGGCCCAGCGTGGAGACGGACTGCACGAGCGGGCCGCGCCCGGCCAGGGCGGGCCCGAAGAGCATGCCGTAGCCGAGGGTCACCGCGCCGGCGAACAGGATGCAGACTATCCAGCCGACCCAGCCGGGGCTGCCCGCCTTGATAAGGGAGTACGCGATGAAGGCCCCCATCGCGCCGACCGCGCCGAACGCGAGGTTGAGCACCCCGGTGGCCCGGTACAGCACGACCAGCCCGACCCCGGACAGGGCGTAGAGCCCGCCCAGAGCCAGGCCGGTCACGATGTAGGGCTGAAATTCTGCCCAGCTCGGCATGTAACTGCTCAGTCCCTTGGTGTGTCGGCTCGTGTTTGACGGGAGGGCGCTAGCCGGCCAGTGGCGCGGTGCCGGCCTCGGCCCGGTAGGCGGCGATCTGCGGGTCGTCGGCCGAGATCAGGGTGCACTGGCCGCCGGCGGAGGCCTGGACGAACTTGCCGTTATCCGGGGTGACCGTGTAGTCCATGTTGTTGGGGATGTGCGCGGAGTAGCTGCCGTAGGTGTAGCCCTGGCAGAGCATTCCGGTGCTGTAGTTGCTGACCGCCTTGAACGCGGCGCTCACCGAGGCGAGCGTGTACGGCCCGGTGACGCCCTCCAGAGCGTGCGTCGCGATCTCGCCGATCGTAAAGCCCATCTCGGAGAACGAGCCGACGCCGCCGGAGACGCTGGAGCCGTACTGCTTGAGGACGGCGTCGAACCGCTGCGCGGTCGGGCTGGTGTTCCCGTCCAGCGGGGTCAGCTCGGCGTTGACGAACAGCTTGTTGTTCCACTTCGGGCCGAGCGAGGTGGCCAGGAAGTCGGTGTTGCAGGGGGTGGAGCAGGCCCAGTACTTGACCCGGTTCTCCAGGTTGAGCTTCTGGGCGGCCTGCAGGATCAGCAGCGCCTCGGGCGGGGTGAAGTTGAGCACCACCGCCCCGGACGGTCCGGCCGCGGTGACCAGCTTGGTCGCGATCGCGTTGGCGCTGGTGATCGGCACGTTCTCGGTAAAGTCCTGGATCGCCGCGCCCTTGGCCTTGGCCAGGGCGTTCGGGCCGGCCGCGATGTACGCGGTGCCGGGGACGTTGGACTGGTCAAAGGCGATCTTGTTCGCACCCTGGGCCAGCACGTACTGGACCGCGCCGTCGCTGGAGTAGCGCGGGCCCATGTTCACCGAGGCGGTGTTGGGCGTCGAGTAGCACTCGGGGTCGATGCCGGCCCCCAGAACCTCGATGCCGACGCTCTTCCAGTAAGCCGCGTCCACCGAGCACTCGATGATCGAGCTGTTGCCGACCATGCCGACCACGTGGTCACTGGTCACCAGCTGCTTGGCCAGGGAGGCGATCTGCGACGGGTTGGTCTGCTCGGTCAGCGGGAAGTACTTGATCGGGTGCCCGTTGATTCCGCCGTTGGCGTTGACGCAGGCGAAGTAGGCGGCCGTCATGTTCTCGATATCGCTGAAGTCGGTGCCCGGCTGCTTGGTGTCGATCGCCCCGAGGTTGATCGGGCTGCCGGCCGCCGCGACGCCGGGCTTGGTCCCGCAGGACGCGGCGGAGACAGTACCGGTACCGCCCGCGGAGCTCGACGCGGCACCGCTCGCGGCGGCGCTGCTCGCCACGGCCGGCGCACTAGACGCCGCGGCGCCCGTGCTTGAAGTCGCGCTGGAGCTGCAGGCGGCGAGGACGCCGAGTGACAGCGCGGCAGCGGCGGCGGCAGCCGTCCGCGTCCGCCAGTGAACGGAGCTGTTCATGTGTTCTGCCTTCTCGTGGCTAACTACGCAAGTCATTTCCCTCCGAACGGACGCGGGCTCCGCCTTGCGGGCCGCGCGCACCGTTCGGGGCTAGCCGAAAGAAGACATTTAGCTGCTTATCCGTCCCTCCTCCGCGCCCCACCGCCCGAGCTGACCGTGAAGCACGATCTAACGGCGACGATCGCATGGCAGCCGGCCGCTCACAATTGTCCTTGCCGCCAAATCCGCCCGGTCTTTACTGCGGTCGGCCACAATCTTTGGAGTCACCTTAATGCGCAGGTGAATCGTGAGTAACAAGTCGGCCGATTAACACCCTTGATATCGACAGCCATAATATCGATAACCGTAAATCGGAAGTTTTTCAGCCTCGACCGGTTTTTACAATGCCGGAAAAAGACGTGTGCCCCCGCGCGGAGCGCGGGGGCACACGGGGGATGACACGGCCGGCGGCCGGCCGGGGTCAGCCGGGGGCTGACCTCGGCGGGTCAGCGGGGCTGACCCCGGCGGGTTAGCTCAGGCCGGCCTGGGTGCGGAGCAGGTCCGCCTTGTCGGTGCGCTCCCAGGTAAAACCGTCGCCGGTGCGGCCGAAGTGCCCGTAGGCCGCGGTCGGCTGGTACACCGGGCGGCGCAGCTCCAGGTCGCGCAGGATAGCGCCGGGACGCAGGTCGAAGTTCTCGTTGACCAGTTCTACGATCGCCTTGCGGGGCAGCTTCTCGGTGCCGAAGGTCTCGACCAGCAGCGAAAGCGGGCGCGCGACGCCGATCGCATAGGCGACCTGGACCTCGGCGCGGTCGGCGAGGCCGGCCGCGACGATGTTCTTGGCCACGTACCGGGCGGCGTAGGCGGCGGAGCGGTCCACCTTGGACGGGTCCTTGCCGGAAAAGGCGCCGCCGCCGTGCCGGGCGAACCCGCCGTAGGTGTCCACGATGATCTTGCGGCCGGTCAGGCCGGTGTCGCCGACCGGGCCGCCGATAACGAACCGGCCGGTCGGGTTGACGTAGAACTCCTCTTTGAGCCGCTCCGGGTCGTACAGGTCGCCCGGCAGCACCTGGGTCACGACCTCCTCCCACAGCGCCTCGGGCAGCTTGGACTCCACCCCGTCCTGGTGCTGAGTGGAGATCAGCACCTTCTCGATCTCCACCGGCCGCCCGTCGTCGTCGTAGCGCACGGTGACCTGGGTCTTGCCGTCCGGGCGGAGGTAGGGCAGCAGGCCGGAGTGGCGGACCTCGGACAGCTTCTTGGACAGCTTGTGGGCCAGGATGATCGGCATGGGCATCAGCTCGGGCGTCTCGCTGGTCGCGTAGCCGAACATCATGCCCTGGTCGCCCGCGCCGATCCGGTCCAGCGGGTCGTCCGAGCCGCCGACCCGGCCCTCGTGGGCGGTGTCGACGCCCTGGGCGATGTCGGGCGACTGGCGGTCCATCGCGACGATCACGCCGACCGCGTTGCCGTCGAAGTAGTACTCGCCGTTGTCGTAGCCAATCTCGTTGACCACCTTGCGCGCGACGGCGGCGTAGTCAATCGACGAGGAGGTGGTGATCTCCCCCGCGACCACGATCAGGCCCGTGGTGAGCAAGGTTTCGCAGGCCACCCGGGACAACGGGTCCCCCGCCAGCGCAGCGTCGACGACCGCGTCCGAGATCTGGTCGGCAATCTTGTCCGGGTGGCCCTCCGTCACTGACTCTGAAGTGAAGAGGAATCCGCTATCCATGTATGTCTCCTGAAGTCGGGGAGTCGCGCTCTGCCGGGGCGGTAGAAGGGACGGGTACTGACGGGCTTAGTTCGAGGCGGACCATCGCTGCGCCAGCTACCATAGCGCGCAGCTTCTGCCGGGCTACCTCAGGCGCGAGATGACGCAGGCCGCAGTCGGGGTTCACGATCAGCTGCCCGGGGTCGACGTATTCCAGGGCGCGCCTGATCCTGGCCGCGACCAGGTCCGGCGTCTCCACGGCCGGCGACTTGACATCGATGACGCCCAGGCCGAGCGCCGACGGCCAAGCGTACTGCCTGATGAGCCGGAGGTCGTCGAGTCCCTTGCGGGCGAATTCGAGCACCAGCTGGTCGACCCGCGCCGCGAGCACGGCGGGGAAAAGGAAGTCGTAGTGCCCCTCCCAGGACGGGCGCGCGTAGCGGTTGCCGTAGCAGACGTGCAGCGCCCAGGTGGCCGGCACCCCGTCGGTGACGATGTTCACCGCCTCCACGGCGAGCTCCGCCTGCTCCGGGTAGCCGGCCAGGAACGGCTCGTCGATCTGCAGGAACCGCGCCCCGGCCTCGGCCAGGGAGCGCGCCTCGGTGTTGAGCCGCCGGGCCAGGGCCCGGACCAGCTCGCCCGGGTCGGCGTAAGCGGACGCGGACAGGCGGCGGGACAGCGAGAACGGCCCGGTAAAGGAGAACTTCACCGGCCGGTCGGTCAGCGTGCGGGTGAACTCGAAGTCCCCGGCCAGGCCGAGGGCCGACTTGTCCCCTTCGGGCAGCGGCGCCGCCACGGACGCGTCGTAGTAGTCGTAGTAGTCCGACTTGGCCCGCTGGGAGATGTTCACCCCGGGGATCCGGGCCAGGAAGTAGTCGACGTCGTTGTCCCGGCGCAGCTCGCCGTCGGAGACGATGTCGATGCCGGCCCGCTCCTGGTCCTTGACCGCGGCTTTGATCGCCACGTCGTGGATCTCGGCCAGGTGCGCCGCGCTGATCCGCCGCTGGTAGTACTCGGTCTTGAGCCGTTCCAGCCATTCGGGCACGCTGTAGGAGCCGACCACGGTGGTCGGGAGCGGCGGGAGAGGGCGGCCTGCGCATCCGATCATCAGTGTCAGTCCCTGATCTCAACCGTCAGCGTTTTGACGTTGGACGTGGGCCGCGCGCTGAACGGCGAGAACCGCACGTCGAAGCCGCGCCTGCTCGCCACCAGCTGCAGCAGCGGGCCGTTGACCCAGTTCACGACCGACCCGTCGTACTTGCCGGGGCCGTAGAAACCGCACCGGTACTGCCCGGTGACGGTGGTGAAGAGGTCGTGGCAGACCAGCCGGCCGAACGGGTGCAGCAGCGGCAGCGTGTCGGTGAAGGACGATACCGCCCCGTTGGACACGTGCATCCGGACGTCGCCCTCGGCCGACAGCAGCGGGCGGAGGATCTCCCCGGTGAGCGCGGGGGTGATCTGGTAGGTGTCCAGGCCCTCCAGCGGCACGTAGCGCTCGGCCTGGCGCAGGGCCTGCCACACGTCCCGCCAGAACTGCACGGCCTGGCCGGTGTCGGGGAACTTGTCCGGCTGCGACTCCGACAGCAGCTCCGGCCCGATGCGCAGCAGCCGCTCGGTGAGCGGCGCGATCTCGGCCCGCTGAAGCCCGAACCGGGCGGCGATCTCGTCGGCGGCCGGCCCGGGCAGGCAGGACCGGGTCTGGACCAGGTACGTCCGGCCGCGGATGACGCTGACCTCGTCGCTGGGCAGGTTGTCGTAGACGTTGGAGATATAGACCAGGAATGCCTTGCCGGCCAGGAAGCCGACGCTGCCGGACAGCCGGGTGGCCTCCAGGACCAGCCCGGACACGTGGTCCCCGTGGTGCGCCACCTCCTGGCGGGCCCGGTCCAGCACGTGCGCCGAGTAATCGCCCATCAGGTAGTGCAGCCGCCGGTAGTAGTCCCGGCCGTGCCTGCGGTCCAGCTCGACGAACTCATCCAGCCAGGTGCGCGCCTGGCCGCCGTTGCCCACGCCGAGCTCGATGACGTACAGCTCCTCGGGCAGCGCCCGCCTGCTCGCCAGCTCGTCCCAGGCGGAGAACAGGTCGAGGATGACCTCGCGGGCCGCGCCGGCGTTGCGCGCGTCCGATTCCCCGCCCGGCAGAGACTGCTCGTACTCCTTGCCGGTGGCCTTCTCCCAGCCCGCGAGGGCCTGCCAGTACAGCGCGTTGAAGCGCCAGACACAGCTGGCCGAGCCCGGGACCCACGGCTCGAGCCAGACCCGGTCCCCGGCCCCGCCGTCGGCCAGCGCGGCGGTCACCTCCGCCGCGACGTCCGTCTCCGGGCGGGCGCCGCGGCGCAGGTCCACCGCGAGTTCGTAGCCTTCGACCGAAGACGGCACGGGTGCGTCGGTGGCGATCACCGGCCGGACCATCACCGTGTCGCGGAAGTTCGACTTGTACTGGATCCAGTCGCAGACCACCCGCATCTCGGCCAGGTCGGCGTCCGACCGGCACAGCGCCTCGATCAGCGGCTTGACCACGGCCTGGGCACCCGCCGATTCCCGCAGCCGCCCGGTCGCCCGGATGTCAATCTCCACGTGCGGCCCGCCCCCCGGACGACTGCCATTGACGGGAAAGGGCCGCCCGCGGCTTTTGCGAAATAGCCGGACGCTGCTTTCCGGCCGGCCCATTCCAGGTGATCCGCGTGTTCACCGGATCTTTTACCGGGCGCCTTTCCGCCCGGGAATCCACTGCCCGTGTGCAGTCTGGATGACCCTCGCGCAAATCCAGGACCTGCGCATCCGCCGACCGGCTCGTGTTTAGCACACCGAATTCACGGCGGAATTCTGTGGCGGCGCACAAGCGTCGCATCGGGTACTGACTGTCTTTCACATTCATCATGCTGCACTAGCAAACACACAGGGGGCATCTGCCTGCCGCACTAGCTTCTCGGCGAGGCCGTTGTGCGGGCACACCAACGCCGTCCGGGGTGCCGGGCCACCGGATTTACCACGTTTTCCCAGTTCAGAGCCGGTTCGGTTCGGGTTTTCCGGCCCCTGAGCGGCCGCCGGCCGTTCACCGGAAGCGGCTGGCTACCTGTTCTCCCAGCAGTTCGATGTGGGCGACGTCGGACGGGCCGTAGACATGCAGGTAAACGGTGTCGGCCCCCTGGCCCGCCAGGTCCTCGATCACCCGGATCAGGTTGCCGGCGTACCCGGTGACGCCGGCCGCGAGCAGCCGGGCGCCCGGCTCGCCCAGTGACTCCCGGCGCCGTTCCAGGTCCCCCGCGTCCCGGCCGACGCAAGTCGGCACGGTGGCCGACAGCCGGACCGAGGCCGGGTCCCGGCCGACCACGTCCGCGCAGACCCGCCGGAAGTTCGCGTAGCGCTCGCGCAGGTCGAGGCCCAGCGCCCCGTTGAATTCGTCCGCGTACCGCGCCGCCAGGGCCGGGGTCCGCCTGGTGCCGGCCCCGCCGATGATGATCCGCGGCCGGGACGCCCAGCGGGGGATGCTCGCGCAGTCGGTGACCTGGTAGTGCTTGCCCTCGTAGCTGAAGCGCTGGCCCGGCGGGGTGTCCCAGATCCCGGTCAGGATCGCGAGCTGCTCTTCCAGTTTGTCGAACCGCTCCCCCAGCGGGGGAAAGGGGATCCCGAAGTACTGGTGCTCGCGTTCGTACCAGGCGGCGCCGATGCCGAGCTCGGCCCGGCCCCCGCTCATCTGGTCGACCGTCGCCACCTCCACCGCCAGCTGCCCCGGGAGCCGGAAGGTGGAGGCGTTGACCAGGGTGCCGAGCCGCACCCGGTGCGTCTGCACGGCGAGCCCGGCGAGCGTGGTCCAGGAGTCGGTCGGCTGGTAGCCGGTGTCGTCGGCGTCGATCCCCAGGTAGTGGTCGGAACGGAAGAAGCCGTCGAAGCCGCCTTCTTCCGCCGCCTGGGCCAGGGCGAGGATCTGCGCGTAACTGGCGCCGTGGTGCGGTTCGAGCAGGATCCGCAGCCGCATCCGGTTGTCCCTTCGGTCGGTAAAACGGGAGCCTGGCGGAGGCAGCCGCCTCCGTTCGGTGCGGTGGTCAGGATTTCGCGGCCCGCAGGGCGGGCGCCGCCGCCTGGGGCGCCGCCGTCCCCGCGGCGCCCGCCGGAGCCGGCCCGGTCAGCGGGAAGTGGCAGGCGACCAGGTGCCCGGGGGCAAGCTCCCGGGGTTCGGGGACCTCACTGGCGCAGCGGTCGGCGGCGCGCGGGCAGCGGGTGCGGAACCGGCAGCCGGACGGCGGGCTGATCGGCGACGGCGGCTCGCCGCTCAGCGTGGCGGTAGCCCGGCCCGCGCCCGGTTCGGTGGACGGGACGGAGTCGAGCAGCGCCCTGGTATACGGGTGCAGCGGCTGCTGGTAGACCGACTCGCCCGGCCCGACCTCGCAGAACTTGCCCAGGTACATCACCGCGACCCGGTCGCTGACCTGCTTGACCAGGGCCAGGTCGTGCGCGATGAACAGGTAGGACAGGCCCAGCTCACGGCGCAGCCGCTCGAACAGGTTGAGCACCTGCGCCTGGATCAGCACGTCCAGCGAGGAGACCGCCTCGTCGCAGATCAGCAGGGACGGCTCGAGGGCGACGGCGCGCGCGATGGCGACCCGCTGCGCCTGGCCGCCGGACATCTCCCGGGGATGCCGCCGGGCGTACCGCGCCGGGTCGAGGCCGACCAGGTCGAGCAGCTCGCTGACCCGCTTACGGCGGCTGTCCCGGGTGCCCACCCCGTGGGCGACAAGCGGCTCCTCGACGATCGAGCGCACCTGCCACTTGGGGTCGAGCGAGCCGAAGGGGTCCTGCCAGACGAACTGCATGTTGCGCCGGGCGGAGATCAGCGCGCGGCCGCGCAGCCGGGTCAGCTCCTGGTCGCGGAAGACGACCGTCCCGGACTTGGGCCGGGGCGCCTGCAGGACCGCGCGGGCAAGGGTCGACTTGCCCGAGCCGGTCTCCCCCACGATGCCCAGCGTCTCGCCCGGCGCGATGTCGAACGACACGCCGGACACGGCCTGGACGACGCCGCCCCGGGCGCCGCCGGCCTCGCGCACGACGAACTCCTGGACCAGGTCGCGCGCGGACAGCAGCGGCTTCTGGTCCGCTGGCGTGCTCGCGGTCTCGCCCGCTGGCGGCTGAGTCACGCCGCACCTCCGTTCTCGCAGGGATGCCAGCAGGCCCACCGGTGGCCCGCGGCGTGCTCGGTCAGCGCGGGTTCCCTGGCCGTGCAGTCGTCGGCCGCCGCCGGGCAGCGCGGGGCGAAAGAGCAGCCGGGCGGCAGGCTGGCCGGGTCCGGGGGCCGGCCGGTTACCACCGGCAGCTCGGTGTGCGCTTCCCGCTCCAGGTGCGGGATCGCGTCGAGCAGCGCCCGGGTGTACCGCATGCGGACCGTCCCGCCCGTGCCGAACAGCCGCTTCGCCGGGGCCTGCTCCACCACCTTGCCCGCGTACATGACGACGACCTCGTCCGCGTAGGAGGCGGCCAGGCCCAGGTCGTGGCTGATGAAGATCAGCGCCATGCCGATCTCCTGCTGCAGCTCGAGCAGCAGTTCCATGATCTGGGCCTGGGTGGTCACGTCGAGCGCGGTGGTGGCCTCGTCCGCGATGAGCAGCCGGGGGCGGCAGGCGAGCGCCATGGCGATCACCACCCGCTGCCGCATACCGCCGGACAGCTGGTGCGGGTACTCGTGGAACCGCCGCTCGGGGGCGGGGATGCGGACTACCCGGAGCAGTTCGACGGCCTGGTCGCGGGCGTCGGACCGGCTGACCTTGCGGTGCGTGGTGATGGCTTCGGTGATCTGGCGGCCGACCCGCATCGTCGGGTTGAGCGAGCGGGCCGGATCCTGGAACACCATGGCCATGTCGCTGCCCCGGTGCCTGCGCAGCTGGGCATCCGACAGGCCGATCAGCTCGGTGCCGCGCAGCCGGGCCGAGCCGCTGACCGCCGTGCCCGCGGGGAGCAGCCCCATGATGGCGCGGCACCCGACGGTCTTGCCCGAGCCGGACTCGCCGATGATGGCCAGGGTCCTGGCCGCCTCGACCTGGTAGCTGACGCCGTCGACGGCCCGGATCTCCCGGCCGCCGGACGCGAAGGCGACCCGCAGGTCCTCGACCTCGAGAAGCACCTCGCCGACGGAAGCCGGGCCGGCTGACATCCCGTTCACTAGACCCCCCACCGTTCCCGCAGGGCGTCGCCCAGCGTGTTCAGCGACGCCACGATGACCAGCAGGACGATCGACGGGATCAGCACGTACTCCGGCTGGGCGGTCATCACCTGCTGGCCCGCCGCGATCATGGACCCCCAGCTCGCCTCGGGTACCGGGATGCCGTAGCCGAGGTAGTCCAGGGCGCCCTCCAGGATGATCGTGATGCCGATGCCGAGCAGGCTGAACGTCAAGACGGCGGGCGTGATGTTGGGCAGGACGTGGCGGGTGATGATCCGCCAGGCGCGGGTCCCGGACAGCCGGGCGGCGGTCATGTAGGGCAGTCCGCGGATGGTCAGCGTGGCTCCCCGGGAGATCCGGCCGAACGCCGGGATGCTGAACACCGCCAGCGCCCAGATCACGTGGGTCTCGCTCGGCCCCAGTCCCTCCGCGATCACCAGGGCCAGCACCAGGGCCGGGAACGAGATCAGGATGTCGAGCAGCCGCGAGATGACCGCGTCTACCCAGCCGCCGAAGTAGCCGGAAGTGACTCCGAGCGCACCGCCGATGACCATGCCGATGAGCGTGACGGTGACGCTGACCTCGAAGGCGACCTGGCCGCCGTAGACGAGCTGGGAGAAGATGTCCACGCCCTGGACGTTGGTGCCGAGCAGGTGCCCGGGCGAGAACGGCGCCTCGTTGTTCTCGATGATGTTCCCGTTGGTCGGCGAGGACAGCGTGACGACCAGCGGCAGCAGGAAGCAGACGGCCAGCACCGCGATGATGATCCCGGCCGGTACCCACAGGCGCAGCGCGCGGCCCGCCCGCTGCGACCGCAGCCGGCCGGCACTGACCAGGGACGGCAGCGCCGGCGGGGCGGTGCCCGCGACCGTTAGGTCAGGAATTGGAGCTGCCATACCGGATCCTCGGGTCGAGTACTGCGTACGCCAGGTCGGCGAGCAGGTTGCCGAACACAGTCACTAGCGCGAAGACCAGCGTGATGCCCTCCACGAGGGGCGCGTCGTGGTTGGAAATGCCGGTCAGCAGGTCGTTGCCGATGCCCTGCACCTGGAAGATCGTCTCGATGATGGCGGCCGCGCCGACCAGCCCGCCCAGGTTCAGCCCGATCACCGTGATGAGGTTGAACATGGAGTTGCGCAGCGCGTGGCGGACCAGCACCCGCCCGGGCGGGACGCCCTTGGCCTTGGCCGTCACGATGTAGTCCTCGCGCTGCATCTGCTCGACGATGTCCGCCCGCAGCAGCCGGGTGTAGATCGCGAACAGCCCGAAGCCGATCGCGCAGGCGGGCAGGGTGAGGTTCCGGAAGAACGAGCCGGGCCCGGTCACGGCCCCGGACAGCACCGGGAACCAGCTCAGCTTGACCGCGAAGACGATGATGAGCAGGAACGCGAACGCGTAGGGCGCGATGGACAGGCCGAGCATGCTGACCGCGAGGCTGAGCCGGTCCATGATGCCGTTCGGGCGGCGCGATGCCAGCACCGCCACGATGATCGCCAGTGCCACCGAGACCGCCAGCGCGTACAGCAGCAGCCCGAGCGTGGTGGGCACGTGGAGCGCCAGTTCGTGGTTGACGCTCGCCCCCTGGACGGTGGTGCCGAAGTTCCCTTGCAGCACGTTGGTCAGCCAGTGCCAGTACCGCTCGAGGAACGGCTGGTCCAGACCGAGCGAGTGGTTCAGCGCGGCCACCGCGGCCTGGCTCGCGTTCAGCCCGAGAATTGCCTGGGCGGTGTCGTTGGGCAGCGCGCTCATGACCGTGAAGGTCAGGAACGTGACGCCGATGAGCACCGGGATGGCGGACAGCAGCCGCCGGCCCACCACCCGCAGGGCGGGCGAGCCGGCGAGCCGGCGCGCGCGACCGCGCGC
>DASWUW010000868.1:0-3659 GCA_036406335.1 Trebonia sp. | reverse complement strand
TCGTCGACACCACCACTCGGGACTCGTCCAGCCAGAACGGCTGCCGCAACAGGTACGCCACGTCGTGTACGACGACCGTCAAGGCGACAAGAACCGCCAGCGGCAGCAGCCGAGCCAGGAGCAGCGCCGGCCTTCACGCGGCGAGTGCCCGGGCGGCCTGGGACCGGCTCACTGCGTGCACGGCGCCGGGCAGCCACGGTCCGACGGCCCGCGCGGTCGGCACCCGGTCGGCGTTCAGCTGGTCGGCGATGGCCTGGCAGGTCCGACCCGCCTCCCGCTCGGCGACGACGCGGGCGACGACCTCGGCGGGCAGCGCGCCTGGCCGGCCGAGTCGGACACCGGCCTCGCGCTTCGCAGCGAGCCCGTCCTTCGTCCGTTGCCCGATGACCCGGCGCTCCCACTGCGCGACGGCGGCCATGACGTTGGCGACCAACTCGCCGGCTGGCGTCGTCGTGTCGACGCCCAGGTCGAGGGCGACGACGCCCCAGCCCTCGCGTAGCGCCCGGTCGAGCAGGCCCGCGAAGTCGACGACGGACCGGGACAGCCGGTCGAGTTTCGCGACGACGAGCACGTCCGCGGCGCCCGTCGTCACGGCCGTCAGCGCCGCGTCAAGCCCGGGGCGGTTGAGGCTCTTACCGGACAGCCCGGCGTCGACGAACACCTCGACCAGCACCCAGCCTCGGCGGGCTGCCTCGGCCGTGATCGCTGCCCGCTGCGCGTCGAGCCCGGCGCCGCTGTCGGCCTGCTCGCTGGTCGACACCCGCAGGTAGCCCACGACCCGGATGGCGCTACCGGTGGCCGGTGCAGCGGAGCGGACCACGCGGGCAGGGCGGCTCATGTCCGGCATCGTGACACGGATACGACCGTTTACGTGTTAGCAAGCGGACCGCCTACCACGACAGAGCGTGATGCGGGCCGTCACGACCAGCGGATACGGCCGCGAGCAGTCGCCTCGCCAGCGCCGGGCAACGGCGCCGGGGCACGGCCTGCTCGGCCAGGGCGGCGTCGTCGGCGAGCGAGCAAGATCAGGTATCTCGAGAGACGGGCCAGGCGGGTGCGGCACCACGCCGCCGGCCACGGGATGCGACGGCGGCTGCCATGAGCAGGTGGGCGCAGTCGCGGCACAGCAGCAGTCCCTCGGCGAGCTGCACTACGGCCGGCGCGGCAGCGCACGACGGGCACCGTTCCCGGGCCGGCGCGGCCGCCGTGGCCGCCGTGGTCGACGTCATGCCGGCCAGGGTCGCCGCCTGGGCGCCAGCTTGCCGGGACGTTGCCTATGACTACCTGGCCGTGCCGCGGCGCAGGCAGCTCACTACGTCCGGCATTCGCCGCCCACCGACCGTGTGCGGTAGCGCCGCTGGGATGGCCGGCGTCGGCGCCGGGAGTGCCAGCGCCGTGCCGGGTGGTCAGCGGCACCGGGCAGGCCCCGTCCTGGCGGCCCGCCCCCTCGGCCCGCCCCCTCGGCCCGCCCCCTCGGCTCGGCGCAGCCGGCCCCGGGGCGGGTGGTCACGGGGTCGACGGCACGCGGCTGGCGTGGGCGCACCGGGGGGACTGCCGGGTCGCAGCGGTGGCAGGCGGGCGCAGCAGCGCGGCGGGCAGTGGAGTGCTCGCCCTCACCGATCCGGCCCGGACGGTGCGGCCGCAGCAAACGGCGGTGGGGGCACGCACGGTTGTAGAACCCGATTCACACTTGGTGATCTTGGTCGGGGGTCCTATCTTCTCCGGCTAGTTTTCGTCGGGCCGGGGTAGCCGGCTTCCCGCTAGGCGACGAAGTCCCACTCCTGGCCGCGCCGCAGGTGCCGGACGCCAGGGTGGCGCAGGGCCGCATGCTCCGAAAGGGGAGTGGTGTAGTCGAGGTCTTGGTTCTCCGGTGTCCGCGCCGGGGCCAGGAACCCGCACAAGAGGCACCGCGCGTTGCTGTAATGTTCGGGGAGGATTGGCGAGCCGCTGACAGTTATCTGCATGGTGCACACGGTAGCAATGACGTACGCGCTCTGTTGTTGTCAGCGCCCGTGTCTCAGGCTTCCGGCGGATACGCCAGGTGTGTCAGGCGGTCCGCTTACCGGCGAGCGTGGCGCAGATCGGGGAAGACGGTCTGCGACCACTCGGCCCAGGCGGCGTCGACGGCCTCCGCCTCGCTGAGCTTCGGCCCCGGTGTACCGGCACGCCCTTCGACAGCCCGGCGAGCAGCGGCATCCGCCGGGGCTTCCGCCCGGGGAACAGCACCCGCAGCGCCGCGGACAGCACGACCCGTTCGTGGTCGGCCAGCGCCGTCCCCCGCACGATCAGGACCAGGCCGGCGAGGACCGCGAGGCGCCGGCCGTGCGCCTCCGCCCGTAGCCGGTCAGCGTCGGCTTTGGGGAGGCGGGCGGCGGCGTCGTCGAGCGCGCCGACGTCGAGGACGTTCAGCGCCCCCAGCCCCCGGCCGATCTTCACGACCTGCCCGCCGAGCTGCCCGACGAGGCCGGTGTAGTCCGGCTTGAGGTCGCCCAGGACCAGCGGGCGGACACCGGAGGCCGCGAGGCCGAGGACGATCCGCCTTGTCAGGCTGCTCTTGCCCGACGCCGGCACCCCGAGGACGAACGCCGAGGGGTTGCCGATGTAGAGGCCGGACTCGAACCACGTCACCGGGTCGAAGCACACGGTGGTGCCGGCGCGCAGGTGCCGGCCCAAAGGCACCCCCAGCGTCGGGGTGGAGCCGCCGACGGCCCACGGGTACAGCCCGCACGCCTGCACCGTCGTCGCCCGCCACTCCGGCGGGGCGACGACCGCGGACACCTTCCCGCCGCCGGGGCCGGTGTAGCCCCGCGGCGTGAGGACCGCCATCACCGGCCCCCGGCCGTCCCGCGGACGCTGCGGACGCTGCGGACGACGCGGTAGGCGTAGACGGCGAGGGCGCCTGCCAGCCCGGCCGCCGCCACGTCCAGGGCCCGCGGCCCGGGTCCGCCGGCCACGGCAGCTACAGCGGCAAGTACGGCAAGGACGGTGAGCAGGCGGGCCCAGCGGAGCAGGCAAGCGGCGGCGGTCGGGTCAGAGGCAGGCAAGAGACATCCCCTTCCGGGGTCAGAGGTCCAGCTGCGGGCGGTCAGCACCCCCCATCACCGGCTCTCGGCCGCACCGCGGACGGTGCGGACGACCCGGTAGGCGTAGACGGCCAGGGCGCCGGCCAGCCCGGCCGCGGCCACGTCCAGGGGCCGCGGCCCCGGCCCGCCGGCCACGGCCGCCAGGGCCGCGAGCACGGCGAGGACGGTGAACAGCCGGGCGGAGCGCAGCAGGTGAGCCGAGGCGGCGCGGGCGTCGACAGGGGGGTCAATGGTGGGCACGGCAGAGGTCCCTTCCGGGGGTCAGAGGTGGGGAGTCAGAGGTGGTCGCGGACGGCGGCGGGCGCCGTGACGTGGTCGGTCAGGACCAGGCCGATACCGAGGCAGGCGGCGAACGCGGCGGACTGCCCGCCCGCGACCCGCCGCAGCGTGATCCGGGAGGCGCCGCCGGCCTGGTCGACGACGTCGGCGACGTGGGCCAGCTCGGCGGTCTTCCAAGGTGGCGGTGACGAGCAGGGAGAAGCTGGTCAGCACGGCGTCGGCGGGCTTCTTCGCGCGCGGTCCGGCCGGCGGCGGCGAGTCCGTGGCCTTGACCTCGCCGTTGCTTGGCCCGTCCCA
>DASWUW010000867.1:0-1933 GCA_036406335.1 Trebonia sp. | reverse complement strand
GGCCACTGGTCAAGGGCAGGGACGAGGAAGGCGGCGGCACAAGATACTCTGCCGCCGTGACAGGAGCAGAGGCCGCGACCACGGCAGCGGACGGACAGGCGGAGGCGTACCTGCTCGGCCTGCGGCTGCACGGCAGGCAGGTGCTCGTGGTCGGCGGGGGAGCGGTGGCCGCCCGCCGGGTGCCGCGGCTGCTCGCGGCGGGGGCGGAAGTACTGCTGGTCTCGCCGGCGGTCACCCCGGCCCTGGAGGATCTCGCCGTCCGCGGCCGGATCAGCTGGCGGCAGCGGGTCTACACGGCCGGCGACGGCGCGGGCAGCTGGCTGGTCATCACCTGCACCGACCGGCCGGAGGTCAACGCCGCGGTGGCGCAGGAGGCCGAGGCCGGCCGTATCTGGTGCGTGCGCGCGGATGACGCGGATGCCTCGACGGCCTGGACGCCCGCCCCCGGGACGGTCGGCGGCACCAGCGTCGGAGTGCTCAGCGGCGACCCGCGGCACAGCGCCGCCATCCGGGACGCGATCACGGCCGGACTGCAGTCGGGGACGATCGTCGCCCGTCATCACCGGAGCCGGCTCACCGGCGTGGCCCTGGTCGGCGGCGGCCCCGGCGACCCCGGCCTCATCACCGTCCGCGGGCGCCAGCTGCTGGCCGAGGCGGACGTTGTGGTGGCCGACCGCCTGGGGCCGCGGGAGCTGCTGGCCGAGCTGCCGCCCGACGTCACGGTGATCGACGCGGGCAAGGTTCCCTACCGGCGGCAGATGTCCCAGGACGAGATCAACGAGGCCCTGGTCACGCACGCGCTGAGCGGCAAGTTCGTGGTCCGGCTGAAGGGCGGGGACCCGTTCGTCTTCGGCCGGGGCGGCGAGGAGATGCTCGCCTGCCTGCGGGCCGGGGTGCCGGTGACGGTGGTGCCCGGCATCAGCAGCGCGATCGGCGTGCCGACGGCGGCGGGCCTGCCGGTCACCCACCGGGGGACGGCGCAGGACTTCCACGTGATCTCGGTGCACGTGCCGCCGGGGGACGAGCGCTCCACGGTGGACTGGGCCGCGCTGGCCCGGTCCGAGGGCACCCTGGTGCTGCTGATGTCACTGGAGCGCGTGGGCGCGGTCACCAGAGCGCTCATGAAACACGGGCGTCCGGGGGTTTGCCCTGTTTCGGTAATCGCGGACGGTACCATGCCCACACAGCGCACAATTTACTCAACGCTAGAAGACATCGAGAGGCGACTGGCGGAGGAAGGCATCCGGCCGCCGGCGGTAGTGGTTATCGGCGACGTGGTGACGATCGCGGCGGAACTGGCCGCTCTCGCCCAGGAGCTGGGCAGCTAGGAACGACGCTGGTCGCCGGAGCCGAGACGGCCTGGCAGGGCCTCCTCGCCGGTACCCCCGCTGGCGAAGGACAATTCACGAGCAAAACCAGGCGGGACCATGGAAGGTAAGGGCGTGAAGGCGGAACAATCGCCGTCGCCCGGCGATAACGGCGAGCACGGCGAGAACAACGCGCAGCGCGAGATACAAGCGCAACGTGAGGAATTGGCACCCTGGAGTGGTGCCAATTCGCCGCTGTCCGGGAATGAACCGGGTATGCCTACGCAGTCATCTCCCGGAGAACCGGGTTCCCTGGCTCCCGGGGACGGCCCCGGCGAGACCGCGGGCGCACCGGACGCTACCTGGCCGCCGCCGCGCGTCCGGGTGGACGCCCGGCTGCTCGAAGCGACCCTGCTGAACCTGCACAAGCGCATCGCCGCCATCCCGCTGGTCTACGACATCCCCGGCACTGACGAGATCACCGCCGAGCGGGCCAAGCTGCTCAGCCAGATCGACGACTACCTGCTGCCCCGGGTCCGCCAGTCCGGCGCGCCGCTGCTGGTGGCGCTGGTCGGCTCGACCGGAGCGGGCAAGTCGACGCTGGTCAACAGCGTCGTCGGGACCCA
>DASWUW010000866.1:0-4300 GCA_036406335.1 Trebonia sp. | reverse complement strand
CAGCACCCTGTCACCTTACCCCGGCGGATCAGCAACGATCCGTCTCAGACGAGCAGCAGCCGGGCGATCCGGCGGCCGGCCAGGGCCAGCCCGGCCACCCCCAGCGCCAGCAGGTACGCCGCCCGCCAGGCCAGGTCGGGCGACGGCACGCCGAGGATCAGGCCGCGCAGGATCACCACCCCCTGGTACAGCGGCGTCCACTCCACGATCACCCCGATGACGTGCGGGTAGACCGACAGCGGGTAGAAGGTGCCGGAGAACAGGAACAGCGGCACCGCGACCAGCAGCACGTAGTCGAAGTCCTGCCAGGTCTTCATGTAAGTGGTGAGGGACACGCCGACGGCCGCGGTGGCAAAGCTGACCAGGGCCGCCCCCGGCAGCGCCAGCAGCGCCCACGGGGAGGCGACCAGCCCCATCGCCGCGATCACGACCAGGAACGTCACCGAGTAGAGCACGCCGCGCAGCACGGCCCAGCCGATCTCGGCGAACGCCACGTCCCGCGCCCCCAGCGGGGTAGTGAGCACCGCGTCGTAGAGTTTCTCGAACTTCAGCCGGCCGTAGACGTTGAAGGTCGAGTCGTTCAGCGCCCCGTTCAGCGCCGACACCGCGAGCAGGCCCGGCGCGACGAACGCGCGGTACGGCACCGGCCCCCCGGCGGGCCCGGTCACGTCCCCGACCAGCCCGCCGATACCGACCCCGACCGACAGCAGGTAGAACAGCGGCTCGGCCGCGCCGGCCACCACCACCAGCCAGACCCGCCGGTAGAGCCGCGCGTGCCGCTCGATCAGCCGCAGCCCGCGCACTCCGGGCAGGGCGAAACGAGAGAACACCGGTCCGGAACGGAGCCGCCCGGCTCCGGTCGCGGACCGGGCCCCGGATGCCCGGGAAGACCGCCCGTCCGGGCGCTCGCTAGACATGTCCGGGCGCTCGCTAGACATAGAGCCGCCTGGCGTAGGTGCGGCCGCCCGCCCACAGGCCGGCGGCGGTCACCGCGACGAGGTAACCGACGTGGACCGCGGCCGGGCCCGCGTCGACGGCCCCGACGCTGAGCGCGCGGCACAGGGCGACGCCGTGCCACAGCGGGGTGACGTAGGCGACCCAGCGGATCCAGCCCGGAAGCTGGGTGACCGGGAAGAACGTGCCGGAGAAGAGCATCAGCGGTATGGCGCCGAAGCGGACCGGGTAGTTCAGCGCGGTCTCGTGCCGCAGCGAGACCGCCCAGGCCGCGGTCGGGGCGGCGAACGCAAACCCGAGCAGGACCGCGGCGGGCAGCAGCAGCACCGCCCAGGGCGACCGGATCAGCCCGAACGCCGCCATGACCAGCACGAAGACGGCGGAGTTCATCGTCAGCCGCAGGGTCATGAACAGCAGGTGGCCGCGGAAGATGTCCACCGGGCGCAGCAGCGTCGCCCGGGCCGCGAAGTACTGCCCGTGCCAGCGCAGGGCGCCGAACACCGGGTACAGCGCGTTGGCCAGTCCCGCGTTCATCGCCGCGGTGGCGAGCACCGCCGGGGCGACGAACACCACGTAGGGCAGGCCGCCGAGCGCCGCGGTCCCGTGCTTGTCGACCAGCGAGCCGAGGCCGTAGCCCATCGCGCCCAGGTAGAACAGCGGGCCGAAGACCGACGACCAGACCGTGGACCGCCAGGTCCGCCGGTACATCACCAGCCAGCAGCGGAGCCCGCGCACGGCCAGGGTAGCGGCGCCCGGCAGCCTGGGCAGGGTGACCGGCGCGAGCCCAGGCGCCGCCGCCGTCTCCCCGGGGGCCGGCCTTCCGGCCCCGCCGGGCCGGGTCGCTCCGCTCATCAGTCGACCAGGGTCCGGCCGGTGAGGTACAGGAACACGTCTTCCAGCGTGGACCGCCGGGCCAGCTCGGTCAGCGGGTCGATGCCCGCCTGGTGGACGCGGGCCAGGAGTTCGTCGCCGTCGGCCGCGTACAGCAGTACGCGGTCGGCGGTCACCTCGATGCGTTCGGGCGCGAGGCCCTTGATCTTCTCCACCGCCTCGTCCTGCCGCTCCGGGGCGAACCTCAGCTCCAGTACCTCGGGAGTGGCGTAGGCGGCGATCAGCTCCCGCGGAGTACCCTCGGCGGCGATCTTGCCGTGGTCCATCACCACCAGCCGGTCGCACAGCTGCTCCGCCTCGTCCATGTAGTGCGTGGTCAGGATCAGGGTGACGCCGCGCTGCTTGAGGCGGAACAGCCGGTCCCAGACCACGTGCCGGGCCTGCGGGTCCAGGCCGGTGGTGGGCTCGTCCAGGATCAGGATGTCGGGCTCGCTGATGAGGCTGCGGGCGATCGTGAGGCGGCGCTTCATGCCGCCCGACAGCGGCTCTACCTGATCATCGGCCCGGTCGGCGAGCTGCACGAACGCAAGCAGCTGGTCGGTGCGCTGGCTGATCAGCCGGCGGGGCAGGCCGAAGTAGCGCCCGTAGACCAGCAAGTTCTCGCGTACCGTGAGCTCGCCGTCGAGCGTGTCCTCCTGCGGGACGACGCCGAGGCGGGCGCGGATAGCGGCCCCGTCCCGCACGGGGTCGCCGCCCATGATGGTAAGATCACCTGCTGTCGGCGGGGATACGCAGCCGAGCATGCGCATGGTGGAGGACTTCCCCGCTCCGTTCGGGCCGAGAAAGCCGAACGCCTCTCCACGGAAAAGATCAAAGTCGATCCCGTCCACTGCGGTGAAGCTGCCGAACCGCTTCGTCAGGCCCCGGGCGCGCACTAGTACCTCAGGCACCCGACGGAGAATACCCGGCAGCGCTGGGAACGCCGAACCGGTTTTGCGGTGTTTACCTAGGGAAGCGGGCTGCCGCAGGTAATGTCTTGACAAGATCACGTTGGCGGGGTTATCGCCGTTGGTGCCCGCTCCCGCGAGAGGAACTGAGCCAGTTGAGTCTGATCCGCGAAACATATTTCCGGTTTCAGGTAGTCATCCACGAGATCGGCAAGTTCGGCGTCGTGGGCCTGCTGAGCACCATCCTGACGTTCGCGATCCAGAACGCGCTGTACGGGCACGTGGGGCCGACCACCCAGGTGGTCGTGGCGAACGCCATCGCGACCTGCTTCGCCTACGTCGGCAACCGCTACTGGGCCTTCAAGCACCGTAAGACCGCGAACATGCGGCGCGAGACGGTGCTGTTCGTCCTGTTCAACGTGATCGGCACGCTGATCCAGACCGCCTTCGTTGACTTCAACCACTATGTGCTGCACAACACCGACCGGATCTCGCTCAACATCGCCACCGTCATCGGCATCGTTTTCGCGACCCTGTTCCGGCTGTTCTGCTACCGCAAGTTCGTCTTCAGCTCGACGCCCTCTGGTCCTGCGGGGCCGGGGACCCCGGAGGACCAGGCCGCTGAGCTGGCGGTCTCGACTTTTCCCTAGCGACCGCCGCCTGGTCACCGCGGCCGCTAGCAGCCGGGGCCGCCGCCTGAGGTCAGGTCCAGGGACGAGTCCAGGGCCCGCTTCCCCTGAGCGCCGGTCAGGTAGCCCACCGCGACCATCCGGGCGATGACGTGCGCCAGGCGGGTCCGGGCGTTCTCCGGGTCGCTGACCGGGTCGTCGACGCTCGGGGCGTTGACCACCCCGGCCAGCATCGCGCCCTGGACGACGGTCAGGTCCCGGGCCGGGTGGCCGAAGTAGCCGCAGCTGGCCGCCTGCAGGCCGTAGAAGCCGTGACCGTAGTAGGCGGCCTCCGCGTACAGGTCGAGGATCTGCTGCTTGGAGTACGCCGCGTTGAGCTTGACCGCCAGGACGACCTCCTCCAGCTTGACCTTGAACCCGGCGTCCGCCGGCGTGTAGAGCAGCTTGGCCAGCTGCTGCTCGATGGTGGCCCCGCCCTGGTCGGGGTGGCCGGTGACCTTGGCCGCGATGACGCGGGCGATCGCGAGCGGGTCCACACCCGGCTCGCTGGCGTAGCGGTGGTCCTCGGTGGCGATGAGGGGCCGGACGAAGTTCTGCGGGGCTTCGGGTCCGGGGTAGGCGATCCCGCGCTGCGCCGCCTGCGCGGAGGCTAGCTGCGGGGCCTGGCCGGCGGACGGGGTGAGGACCCAGAGCCCGCCGGCGGCGAGCGCGAGCACCACGACGATCACGGCCACGCTGACGGCGGCGCGCTTGAGGTAGCGGCGCGCGCGGCTTCGCCCGCGGCGCCGGCCTGGCTGCGGCGGAAGCGGCCGGGTGTCGCCCATGGGGCTGATCGTAGCCGCGCGGCACGACCGGCTGCCGGACCTGCTGGCCGAGCTCGGGGTGTCGCGAGCATCGGCGCCCGGGCCGGCGGGCTGGCGGTCCCGGTTACCGGATGAC
>DASWUW010000865.1:0-7398 GCA_036406335.1 Trebonia sp. | reverse complement strand
TGGTGAAGTAGAACGTCGGCGCCTGGTACCACTGCTCCGGCACGGTCCCGCCGCCGCCCGCGGCCATGCCCTCCACGTGCTCTTCGAAGGCGACGAAGTCACGCACGGTCGGCGCCTCCAGGGGCGGCAGCAGCCGCACCGCGGCCACCGGTACGGCCGGCCCGCCGAGCGCGCGGTCGCCCGCCGCCAGCGCGGCGGGCAGGCCCGCCTGCGCCAGGGCGAGCACGGTCGCGTCCTCCGGCAGCGGGTGAATGCCCGCGTCGCTGACCACGCCGGCCCGGGCCGGGCTGCCGTTACCGGTGCCGCGGTCTTGCGTATAGGTGGCGAAACGCATGCTGCTCCCTTCAGACCGGCGGTGCGGTGAACAGGCCGTGGTCGGCGTCGTTGAACGACCGGGTGGCGGTGAACTCGTTCATCTGGTTGGCGGTGCCCCACTGGTCGGCGACCTCGGGCTGGGTGAAATCGTACAGGTGCGGGTGCCAGGCGTCCTCGTCGATGAGCTCGAGCTCGGTGGTGTACTCGACGGTGTTCCCGTGCGGGTCGAGGAAGTAACTGAACGTATTGTTGCCCGCCAGGTGCCGCCCCGGGCCCCAGATCTTCTCCACCCCGGCGCGCAGCAGCCGGCCGGTGCCCCGCATGTACTCGTCGACGCCGCGCAGCTCGAACGAGGCGTGGTGCAGCGACGGGTGCGGGCAGCGGGCGATGGCCAGGCTGTGGTGCCAGGCGTTGATCCGCAGGAACCACATCATCGAGCCCATGGCCGGGTGCATCAGGGTGTCGGACAGCCGGAATCCCAGGTGACGCTCGTACCATGCCACGGTGGCCTCCGGCGTGGCCGAGTTGACGACGACGTGCGACAGCCGGACCGGGATCGACTCGCCCGCTTCGATCTTCCGGTGGGCCCGGACCGCGACGTCCGCGCTGACCTCGACCGTGCGGCCCTCGTTGTCGAAGAACCGGAACCCGTAACCGCCGCCCGGGGTGGCGAGCGCACCGGGCTCGCTCACCAGCCGGACCCCGTCGCCGGCGAGCCGGACGGCCAGGGCGTCCACGTCGGCCGGGCTGGCCGCGCCGAACGCGATCAGGTCGACGCGCTTGTCGTCGGCCTGCCGCAGCCGGACCACGTACTGCTCGGGCGAGCCCTCGGCGGCCAGGAAGGTCAGCCCGGTGTCGCTGTGCTCGGCGGTCAGCCCCCAGACCCCGGTGAAGAAGTCCAGCTGCTTCCCGTGGTCGGGCACCGCCAGGTCGATGTGCCGCAGGTGGGTGATGAGCTGGTCAGGCATGCCAGTGCTCCTTTTCGTCCGCCGCCGGCCGTCAGGCCGGCTGCGTGATCAGCGCGGTGATGGTGGCCATCAGGCCGGGCAGGTCGCCCTGCACGTGGTCGAGCTGCCACTGGGCGAGCTGGCAGGATGCCTCGACCACGGTCTTGGCCCGGTCGAACCGCCGGGCGGTGAATTCGGCCCACAGCCCGTCGTTCAGGGCCGGCGAGGAAAGCAGCAGCTCGGTGAGAACGGCCGCGTCCTCCAGGGCCTGGCTGGCGCCCTGGGCCAGGGTCGGCGGGCAGGCGTGGGCCGCGTCGCCGATCAGCACCACCCGGCCCCGGTGCCACGGGGCGGGCACGATCAGCGACTCGAAGAGCGTGTAGCTGACCGCGGCCGGGTCGGTCAGTGTCGGCCGGATGTCGTCCCACGGCCCGTGGTAGCGGGCGGCCAGCTCGCGCATGGCCGCGAGCCGGTCCGCCGGCGTCTGCCCGGACCGGTCCCGCGCGTCTTCCACCAGGTACGCGTACAGCGTGCCGGCGCTGGTGGGGCAGTAGCCGGCGATGTACGCGGGACCGCCGTAGTAAAGGTCAGTACGGGTGACGCTGGCCGGCCGGGGCCCGAACGCGCGGAAGATACCCATGCCGGTGGGGCTCGGCTCGTCCGCGATGCCGATCATCGGCCGGGTCGCGGACCGGATCCCGTCCGCCCCGACGACCAGGTCGTACCGCTCGGCCGAGCCGTCGCTGAACACGACGTCCACGCCGCTGTCGTCCTGGGTCAGGGTGCGGACCGAGGTGGCGAGGCGCAGCTTGGCGCCGGCCGCCGCCGCGCGGTCGGTCATGATCCGCGCCAGCGCCGGCCGGGGGAGGCCGACCGTGGTCGGCAGGTCGGGACCGCCGGTCCGCGCGTCCGGCAGCTCGGCCAGCAGCGTGCCCGCCGCGTCGGGGGCGCGCAGCCCCAGGCTGTCGAACGGGTAGCCCGCCGCCAGCACCGCGTCGATGACGCCCAGGCGGCGCAGCTCGCGCAGGCCGTTGCCCTGCATGGTGAGGCCGGAGCCCGCCGCGGCGACCTCCGGCTTGATGTCGATCAGGTCGACGGCGACCCCGGCGGCAGCCAGGCCGATGGCGGCGGCCGTGCCGGCCAGGCCGGCCCCGGCGACCAGCACGCGGCTAACCGCCGGCGTTGCGGCGAGATTGCCCAAAACTTACCTCCAGGTTTCGTCGCCTCACTATCGACCCGCCCAGACAATTTTGGAAATCGATTGTTGACATAGAAATCATTCGTGGGCTGGATATCATCAGGGCGTGAGCCTTGCCGGACTGGACATGAACCTGATCGTCGTGCTGCGCGCGCTGCTCACCGAGCGCAACGTGACCCGGGCCGGGCAGCGGATCGGCCTCAGCCAGCCGGCGACCAGCGCCGCGCTCGCCCGGCTGCGCCGTCATTTCGGCGACGAGCTGCTGGTCCGAAAGGGAGCCGGCTACGAGCTGACCGTGCTGGGAGCGGTGCTGCTCGACCGTACCGAGGTCGCCTGCGACATGCTCGAGCGCGTCTTCGGCAGCCAGCCGTCCTTCGACCCGGAGCACGAGGACCGCGAGTTCGTCATCCTTGCCTCCGACTACGCCGTCACCGTCTTCGGCGCCGAGCTCGCCCGGGACGTCAGCGAGCGGGCCCCGCAGGTAAGGATCGTCTTCCGGCAGCCGTCGGAGGCATTTATAGATGATCCTCACCTGCACCTGTCCACCGTCGACGGCCTGCTGATGCCGCACGGAATCGTCGTCGGCCTGCCCGCGGTCGAGCTCTTCCGGGACCGCTGGGTATGCATCGTGGCCGAGGACAACCCGGAGGTCGGCAGCTGCATCACGCTCGGTCAGCTCGCCACCTTGCCCTGGGTCGCCTACCAGCGGTCCCACGCCGCCTCGGTGATCCAGCAGCTGTCGCTCCTCGGCGTCGAGCCGCGGATCCAGGTTTTGGCGGACAGCTTCCAGCTGCTGCCGTCCCTGGTCGCGGGCACCCGCCGGGTCGCCATGATCCACGAGCTGCTCGCCGCCCGGCTCGGGCTGGGGCCCGGCAGCGGCATCCGGGTGCTCGACTGCCCGTTCGACGCGGTCCCGGTGCAGGAGGCGCTGTGGTGGCACCCGGTCCACACCCATGACGCCGGCCACGTCTGGCTACGGGGACTGGCCCGGAACGTGGGCGCCCGGATCGGCACCCTGAGCCGACTCTGACTGGCCGCTGCCGCGGTCCCCGTCATCGACCTCGTCCACCACGTGCCGCGGCAGCGGGAACCAGCCGGTCAGCCCAGGGGGTCGGGAACCTCGTCCGCCCTTGCCGCGGCCCGGAGCTTGTTCGTCTCTTCACCCACCAGCGGCTGGCCGTGTCCGAAGCAGACGACGTCCGCCTTGATGTCCGCGAACTTGCGGAATGACCGCCGGGCCGCCGGGCGGTCATTGTCAAAGGGCCCGAGGACTACCTGACCCTGCTGCCCGGTGGCCACGTCGCCGGTAAACAAGACGCCAGCCTCCTCGAAGAGAAAGGCAATGCTGCCGTCGGTGTGGCCCGGGGTGCGTATGACGCGCGCGCCCAGGTCCTCTAGGTGCTCGTCGTCGCCTAGCTCGCGGTCGACGCGGGCGGGGGCAGCGTCCGGGATCGAGCCGGCTATCTGAGCATAGGGCTGCTGCTCGCTGTGCGTGAGAGCGGGGAAGGTCCCGTAGCTGTCGCCGCTGATGATAGGAGCGTCTATACGGTGCGCCCAGACTTGGGCGTTCGGCCAGTTGCCGACCTCGGCGGCTGAGCCGACGTGGTCGGGATGCCAGTGCGTGAGCAGCACGTGGGCCAGCGCCGCGCGGTCCAGGCCCCGAAGCCGGCCGGCCTTCGCCCGGCTTCACCGCGACGAGCTGATGCGGACCGTCGTCCGCCGCCTGGCCCGCATCACCAGCTCACCACCGCCCCGCGGGAGACGCCGAAATAGGCCTGTGCCCGGGAGCTCGACGCCACCGATGGGTCGCGGATGGCCGGGCCCGCCAGCTACCGCATCAGATGTCGAGAAGCTTGCGGGCACTGGCGAGGACCCGGTCAAGCGAACTGCCGGGAACGCCGGAAGATCCCGAGCCGCGCGATCCAGTCGCCGATGAAGCAGCGTGCCCGTGAGTACCGCGCGCTGGCGCGGCGCCGGGACGCGCTTAGTCGGGGACGGTGAAGCGGTAGTCGAAGGCGGCCATGTCGGCGCGGATGATGAACCGGGCGACGTCGAGCGCGCCCTCGGCGGTGTGGTAAGTGCGGATGAGGTCGAAGACCGGAGTGCCCTCGGGGATGTCCAGCCGGGCGGCTTCGGGGCTGGTGGGCATCCGGGCGGCGATCTCCTCCTGGATCTCGGCGACGGGCGAGACCGCGTTGATGCGGGCAATGTGGCCACCCGCTCCCCGCCCGTTGAGCAGGTCGGGGTTACGCTCGCCGGTCGCGACGGAGAAGTAGCTATCGGCCGACTGGTTGACAACCCCGTCGATGGTGGTGACGCGGCGGCGCACGTGGACCGGGTCGCCCTCGCTGACGCCGGGCAGCCGCTCGGCGACCCAGGTCGGCGCGGGCACCCGGTCGGTCTCGGTTTCCTGGCCGACCGCGCGGCCCTGCCGGGCGCCCTCGGCATCGAGCAGTCGCTGCGGCTCGGTGCCGCCCCAGACGGAGCGGCTGTAGCGGCCGATGCCGTAGCGGCGGACCGGGGGCTGCTCGCGGACGAAGTTGCCGACGCCCTGCCGGGACATGATCAGTCCTTCCTGCCGAAGCCGGGAGAGCGCCAGCCGGACGGTCACTAGGCTCGCCTTGTAAGTCTGGGCGAGCGCCGGCAGGCCGGGCAGCCTGGAGCCGGGCGGGTACTGGCCCGAGGTGATCCCCGCGCGGATCGCGTCGGCGATCCGCAACTGCAACGACCTGCCGTCTGTCGTGTCGCTCACGAGCTTCAACTCTATCCACTGTTGGTCTGTTTACACAGAAGGTCCGATGTGTTCTTATTAAGACTGTAAACAGACCGACAGAGTGGCGGCCGGATGTTCTTCGCCATGCGGACGCCGCAGAAAGGAAGTCCCTGATGAACGAGCGCACAAAGCCCTTGGAGAGCCCGGGCACGCTGCTGATCGAGGCGGTGGCGTAGTAACGGCTCGGCGCGTAGGCCCGGCAGATGAGAAGAGCGGGCGAGTCGTTGCCCGAGAGCGCCTTGATGCTGAGCTAGCGGAGGTGCGTGAAGCTTGACCAGCAGCAAGGCGGTCAAGGCGGCGGAGCGCCGCGTCGTTGACCTGAGTCGGAAGCTTGAAGGACCGGGTGGCGCCTGTCCTACGGGTTCGAGTGCTTGACCAGCGTGATCAGCGTGACGCCTGCGTACGCAGGTTTTGAATGAAGCATCGCCATGCGTCGCGCCGGATCAGCAGTGCTGGTCCGGCCGGGTGCTTGGAGTCTCGGGCGGCCACGAACGCTGGCAGGTTGACCGCTACCTCCACGCAGTTGCCGTCTTGGCTGCTGTAGCTGCTTCTGTGCCACTCGGCGCGGGACAGGTCGGTCTCGGGCATCCCGCGCTCCTCATCGGTGAATGCTGCTACGTCATGGCCGCAGCGGCTTGCTGGATCAAACGCACGGAGTCGTCGGGGTGAAGCGCGGCAGCCGACAGCCGGTCAAAGGCAATGGTATATCGGTTCACGTCCGCTCGTTCTTCGAGGTAGATGTCACCCGCCAGCGTCTCGACGTAGACGACTGAGGGGTCAGTGGGCTCCGGGAAGTCAAGGATGACGAACGGGCCGGTCGTCCCAGCGTGTGCACCTGCCCGATGATGCCACTGCCGTAGTGGCGCTGCGTGTCGAACAGGACCGCGGTCCCCTATGCCCGCCTGCATGCCCGGCAAGTCTTCTGGGAATGGCGGCTCGACGAGCTGCACGAGGAAGCCGAGCTCGTGGTTTCCGAACTCGTCACCAACGCTATCCAGGCGACGGCCGAACGGCATCTGCCGGCGCCGGTTCGACTGCGCTTGTCGAGCGATGGCAGCCAAGCGCTGGTTGAGGTCTGGGACGCCGACTCGAGGCCGCCGCAGCCCAGACCGACGGAAGTCGACAGCGTCCCCGACTGGGGTGCCCGTGATCTCGCGCCGGGCCACGCGGGTCCACGCACGCCGTGCGCTCAAGCCCGCCAGTGAAAGGAGACCTGCGATGTTCGACGGCCTTACTGACGATACACTGCGTGCTGCGCGCGACGCCGCGCGGCTGTTGTACGACAACCACCGCGCGCTCGGCTTGGACCCGACCGCGATCAAGCTGGACACGCTGAGCGCGGACATCGGCGCGGAACTCGAAAACCGGGGCAAGCTGGCCCCGCCGGGCGCCGACGGTACGCCAGGGATGTGATCCGGTGGAAGACCAAGGGCGGCCCGCGTACCAGGCCGCACGCGCCGCTTGCGTATTAGCTCGTGTGGTCTACGTCGGCCCGGTGGTCGATGCGCACGACATGCACAACCCGCTCGGCGTCGTCGATCCGGTAGATCACCTGGTAGGCACCCCGGCGCGCGGAATGGTAGCCGCTGAGCTCGCGAGCGAGAGGCTTGCCGACCCGCTGCGGGTTGTCGAGCAATGCCCCGGTCAGGAATTCCGTCACTGCCGCGGCGACCGCGACCGGAGAAGCGTTTCCGAGGGAGCGGTCGGGCTCGAGCACGGCGGGTTCGTAAGCCGCGGACTGGATCCCGCCGACCCGCGCCGCAACCGGCTCGAGATCACGGCGGCAGGCCGGCCCCGCCGGACGGCAAGATGTGCATAGAAGGGGGACGATCTGCGCCCAGGGGCAAGTTTGCTGCAGCCGATTATTCCGGCCAAGATAATTGGCGGTATGAGGTGGAAATGATCATGAACCGCCCTTCCGGTTCCCGCCGTCCAGGGACCGCGCAGGAATCACGAGCAGAGCGGACGGGGCCGTGCTGCCAGGTACTAAGCGGGTAATTCCTCCATATCCGCAGAAAGCTGGCTGGTCATTAATGACCAGATCCGCGCAAGAAGGGTTATCCGGGGAACGGGATCGTGCTCAGATAGGGCAGCCCCGTTTCCGAACCGGCCACCTGGAGGCTCTCAATGCGCTCGCGCTGGCTTCGCCGCTCGATCCTTACCGG
>DASWUW010000864.1:0-2353 GCA_036406335.1 Trebonia sp. | reverse complement strand
CTCGTCGCTCATAGCCTGCCCTTCGCCTGGTTACAGCCCACGCTAACGGGTGCCGGGCGGCCAGCCCGCCGGTGCCCTCCGGGAACGCCGCGGCTGCGCCCGGGCCCGGCCGGCGGAGTTCCCGCGGCAGCTGGCGTGAAGGTGGCCGCCGGGCCGGCCGGCCCCCCACAATGAGAACGTGAACCCCGCTGAGCTCGCCGGCGCCGAGAAGCTGCTGTGGCAGGCGTTTCCCCGCGGAGGGCAGGTAGACCTGAGCGGCGCGCCGGCCGGCCCGGCGCGCGTCATCAGAGCGGAGGTAATCTCGGCGCTCCTGCTCGGCGCTCTTGCGGCCGAACCCGGCAGCGGGGCCGGGATCGCGCTGCGCGGAGCGACCGTGACCGGCCCGCTCGAGCTGGGCGGCGGCACCGTCGCGCACCCGGTGGCCGCCGCCGGGTGCCGGTTCGACACCGCGATCAGCCTGGTGGACAGCACGGTGCGCACCGTCCGCATCCTGGACAGTGAACTCCCCGGCCTCGACGCCACCCGGCTGCGGCTGGACGGCATCCTCGACCTGACCGGCTCGCAGGTCACGGGATGCGTCCGGCTCGAGGAAGCGAAGATCAGCGGGCAGCTGCGGATGCGCTCAGCCCGCACGGGCACGGGCACGGGCACGGACGCCGTAGCGGCAACCGGGCTGTCCGTCGACGGCGACGTCGACTGCTCGCACCTGGAAGCACGCGGCGAGGTCTCCTTCCGGTCGGCCCGCATCGCCGGCGTCCTGGACCTGGCCGGCGCCCGCATCAGCGCCCCCGGCGGCCGCGGGCTGGTCCTGAGCTACGCCGCGGTCGGCGGGAAGCTCGAATGCCGTGACCTGGAGGTCGACGGCGAGACCCGCGCGGTCAACTGCCGGGTCGCCGCGTCGCTGATCATGTCGGGCGCGCGGCTCGCCAACCCGCCCGGCCTGGCGCTGTCCGCCGGCGGGCTGGACGTCGGCGGCGGGGCGTTCTTCGACCGGGGCTTTCGCGCCAGCGGCGCTTTCTGGCTGATCGGGGCACGGTTCGCCGACAACCTGACGCTCGAGGACAGCACGTTCGGCAACCCGGGCGGTACCGCGGTCAACCTCGTCCGCGCCGTCATCGGCGAAGTACGCGGCAACCGCCTGACCTGTCACGGCGAGTGGTCCATGACCGGCGCGCGGGTCGGCGGCGACGTGAGCCTGGCCCGCGCTGTCCTGGAGGCGGGAGCAGGTGCCTGCGCCTTCAACGCGGAACGGGCGCGGATCGAAGGGACGCTGTTCCTGCAGGAGGCGAAGACACTGGGCGCGCTGGACCTGCGCAGCATCACCGTCGGCGAGCGGCTGCGGCTGCAGCGGGCCGAACTGCGCAACCCGGGGCACACGGCCTGCCGCCTCTCGCGGGCGCAGATTACCTCGGACGTGTTCTGCGACGAGATGACCGCCGACGGCGGCCTGAGGCTCGGCGGGGCGGTGATCGGCGGCGCGCTCACCCTCCTGCAGGTGAGGCTCGCCTCCACGTCCGGCCCGGCCGTGGACGCCGGCAACCTCCAGGTCCGGGAGCTGATCCTGAAACCCGCGGTCATGATCGACGGTGAAGTCGACCTGCGGCACGCGACCGTCGGGCTGCTCCGCGACGACCCGGCGACCTGGCCTGCCCGGCTGCGCCTGGACGGGCTGACCTACCAGGTGCTCGAGCCGCTGCTGCCGGCCGGCCGGCGCCTGCAGTGGCTGGCCCGTGACGCGAACGGCTACCAGCCGCAGCCCTACGAACAGCTGGCGGCCCACTACAGCGCCCTCGGCCAGGCCGCCCAGGGCCGCAACGTGCTGTATGCCAGGGAACGGCTCCAGCGGCGGGGCAAAGGGCCGGTCGTCCGGGCCTGGAGCGCGCTGCAGGACGTGACCGTCGGCTACGGGTACCGCCCCCGCCGCGCGCTCGGCTGGCTGGCCGTCCTGCTGGCCATCGGGAGCGTCGTCTTCTCCGTCGCGCCTCCCGCGGCCCTGCAGGCGGGAGCCGCCCCGCACTTCAACGGAATGGTCTACACGCTGGACCTGCTGGTGCCGGTGGTGAACCTCGGCCAGAAGTACGCGTTCAACCCGGGCGGCGCCGAACAGTGGCTGTCGTACCTCCTGATCGTCGCCGGGTGGACCCTGGCCACCACCGTCGCCGCGGGCGCGGCCCGGGTCCTGCAGCGCGGCTAGCGCGGAGAAAGGGGACGCGGGCGGAGACCCTGTTCTGCCGGGACGTCCCCGCGGCGGGCGCGGGGACGGTTCAGACCCGGGTTACCGCGGTCCGCCAGGCGTGCACGCCCGCCGGGTCGATCGTCACTTCCAGAGTGGCCGGCTCGATCGCGTCGATCC
>DASWUW010000863.1:0-2412 GCA_036406335.1 Trebonia sp. | reverse complement strand
ACCATGAGAACTAGGCGGCGAACTAGGCCGGGACGGCGGCCGGCCGCTGCGCCGGCCGTTGCGGCCGGCCGTTGCGGCCGGCGGGCGGAGCGATGAGAATCTGTGAGTATGCATCCCGTCGCGCTTCGCGCCGCCGCCAGGATCGCCGTCGTCCTCGCGGTCCTGGCCGGGGTCACGCTGCTGGTCGGGTGCGGGGCGCTGGGCCAGATCGGCACGCCGGCGCACACTCCCCCGGCGCAGGCCTTCACGGTCGGCGGGCGGGTGACGGCCGTGGTCATCGACGGCGGCAGCGGCTCCGTCGACGTGACCGGCTCGGCCCGGTCCACGGTCAGCGTGTCCCAGCACGCGTCGTACTCCAGGACGCCGCCGAAGGCCGTCCACGGGCTGCACGGGACCACGCTGACCCTGTCCTACACCTGCCCGGCGGAACTTGAGTGCGCTGTCTCCTACCAGGTGCGGGTGCCGCGCGGCGTCGCGGTCACGGTCTCCACCAGCGCGGGCGCGGTCACGCTGACCGCGCTGGCCGGGCGGGTGTCCGCGCGGGCCACCGCCGGGCTGGTCACCGCGGTCGACCTGCGCTCCGCCGTCGCCTCGTTCAACTCCGACGCCGGCGGCGTGGTGGCCGCCTTCTCGGCCGTGCCCGCCTCCCTGACCGCCAGCACCAAGGTCGGGCCGATCTCGCTGACCGTCCCCGCGGCGGCCGCCTACCGGGTCAGCACGCACACGGTGGTCGGTACCGCCACCGTCACCGTGCGGCGCAGTTCCAGTACCGCGCACTCCATCACGGCCAGGTCCGACCTGGGTTCGGTTTCGGTCAGCCCGGCCTGAGCGCCGCGCCGCTACGATGAAGGGCATGCGCCTGACCGCCTCGTCCGTCGCCGCGGCCAGCGCCGCCTGGCTCTGGGTGCCCGACAGCGCCACGGTGGTCGAGGACGACGACTACGCGATCATGCGGCTGCCGGACTACTTCGAGTACAAGCTCTCGGTGCTCACCTTCCAGCCGTCCGGGCCGGTCGGCGAGGCGGTCGAGGCGGTGCTGGCCCGGGCCCGTACCTTCGGCCTGCCCGCGCTGCGCTGGCCGGTGCGGGCCGGTGACCAGGCCGGGCTGGCGGCGGAGCTGACCGCCCGCGGCGCGACCGTCGTGCTGACCCTGGACGTGCTGGCCAGTGACCTGAGCGGCGGCGCGCCCGCCCTCCCGCCGGCCGCCGTCGACGTGGCCGTCCGCTGGGCGACGGACTTCGCCACGGCGCGCGACGGATCCGCGGTCGGCATCAGCGCGTTCGGCGGCTCGCTGCCGCCGGATGCCCGCATCCAGGAGTACGCCGACCGGGACGCCGTCACCGTCCCCGCGGGCGACGGCGGCCTGCTGGTCGGCTATCTCGGCGAGACGCCGGCCGGATCCGGCGGGGTCACCATGGCGGACGGCGTCGCCCGCCTCTGGGGCGGCGCGGTCATCCCGCCCGCCCGCGGGCAGGGGATCTACCGCACGGTGCTCGCCACCCGGCTGTCCTACGCGGCCGAGCACGGCGCGACGATGGCGCTGGTGAAGGGCAAGGTCGACACGTCCGGCCCGATTCTGCGGCGAGCCGGGTTCACCGCCTTCGGCTCGGAGACCCTGTACAGCGTCCCGCTCTGAACCGTCCAGCAGAAGCCTGCCGGTTCGGCCGGCCTCGCTGGGCCAGCCCAGGCTCGGCCAGCCCAGGCTCGGCCAGTGACCATCCGAACTGACGGGAAGTGAGCACTCTGGACGTCTGAGGACCCGCGAACGGCTGGCAGCGTGGCGGAATGCGCCGTCCAACTGGGCCCGGCACCTAGCCTGCTAGCCCGCGGCGGTAGAAGGATGCTGGCATGCGCCCCTTCCGCTTCCTCGCGACCGTCGACGAGACCCCCGGCTTCGCCGAGCTGACCGCCCTGGCCCGCAAGGCTGAGGCCGTCGGCTGCTCCGCGTTCGTGCTGCCCGACCATCTCATCGGGCAGTACGCTCCGGTGCCGCTGCTGGCCATGGTCGCCGCGGTGACCGAGCGGCTGCGGGTGGGCACCTTCGTGCTCAACGTCTGCCTGCGTCATCCGGCCGTGCTGGCCCAGGATCTCGCCACTCTCGACGCGCTGTCCGGGGGACGTCTGGAGATCGGCCTGGGCGCGGGCTGGAACAAGCCTGAGCACGACGCCATCGGCATCCCCTTCGAACCGACCGGCGATCGGATCAGGCGCCTGGCCGAGGCGATCGCGATCCTGAAGGGCTGCTTCGCTGAAGGGCCGTTCTCCTTTTCCGGCGAGCACTACGCCCTCGCCGGCCATGACGGCGTGCCCAAGCCCGCGCAGCACCCGCACCCGCCGATCTTCCTGGGCGGCGGCGGTAAGCGCCTGCTGACCCTGGCCGCGCGCGAAGCCCGGATCGTCGGCCTGGCACCG
>DASWUW010000862.1:0-1895 GCA_036406335.1 Trebonia sp. | reverse complement strand
GCAGCAGATCGAGGACAAGGCCGAGAATGCCGGCCCAGACGGTCGCCGCCAGGATGACGGTCAGGTTGTCCGTGCCCGTGCTCTCCTGCGCGATGTAAGCACCGATACCCGGCCCGTTGAGCGGGCCGGTGATGTAGCCGGTGGCGATGTCGAGGATCAGCGCGACCGACGAGGCGAGCCGGATCCCGGTCCCGATGAACGGCGCCGCGCTCGGCAGCGACACCATCCAGACACCCTGCAGCCGGGAAAAACCAAACGCCCGGGTGGTCTCTACCGCCACCGGGTCGACGTCGTCGACACCGGCGATCGTGTTGTAGAGCACCGGCCAGATCGCGCCGTAGACGATCAGCGTGGCCGCCAGCCGCAGCCCGGGGCCGAGCAGCAGGCTGACGAGCAGGATGAGCGCGACCGACGGGATAGGCCGCAAGAACTCCACGATGACCGAGGCGGCGACCCGCACGCCGGGCAGGCTGCCGAGCAGCACCCCGAGCGGAACGCCCACGGCCACGGTGACGGCCAGCCCGACCGCCCACGCCTCGAGGGTCGCACCGAAGTCGGCCAGGAAACGGCCGTCTCCGGCCAGCAGCAGCGTCTGCCACAGCACCGACGAGGTAAGCGGCAGCACCGCCCGGCTGATGAGGCCCAGCCGTCCCGCAGCCTCCGCCAGCAGCAGGAACGCGATGACGCCGACCGCGCCGCGCCCCCAGCGGCTGGCCCAGGCAGGCAGGAGGCCACTGCCGCCGGGTGAGGCGGCAGTGGCCGTTGATCTGCTAGTGCTGGAATCGGTCACTTGAGCAGCAGCGAGGACACATCCGCGGGCGCGACCAGCCCGCCGTTCTTCATCAAGGTCGTGATCCGCTGCAGCAGCGTCGTGTCCAGCGAAGCCGGGTAGGTGCCGAGCGGCACGGTGGCCGCCGCCTTCGCCGTGATCTTGGTGTAGGTGGGCAGTATGCTCCGCACTACGTCCGGGTGCGCGTCGGCGTAAGCGTTGCCCTTTTCCACCGCCTGCTGGAAGGCCTTGGCCGCGGCCGGATGCTGCTGGGCCCAGGTCTGGGTGGTGATGTAACCCGACAGCGGGAAGTTCGCCGTCGGGCCGGTGCAAGTGGAAGTCACCAGCTTGGCGCCCGCCGCCAGGGCCGCGGAGAGGAACGGCTCCACCGCGCTGATGGCGCTCACCCGGCCGGCCTTGAGCGCGGACACCATGTCGGGGAAGGGAATCTGCACGTAGCGCACGGCGCCCACCCCGCCGGCCTTCAGCACCGCGTCGGTCGTGAGCGTCTGGATGTTCTGCGTCAGGTTGACCGCGACCGTCTTGCCCGCCAGGTCGCCCGGCTTGGCGATACCGGACGACGGCATCGCCGCCACGCCGAACGAGCTGGGCACGCAGTCGACCGCCGGGGCCAGGAACTGGACCGGGAACGTCCCGTGGGCCTGGGCCTCGAGGAACGACACGTAGTTCCCGCCGCCGATAACGTCGATGCTGCCGTGCAGCAGGTCGGGGATGGCCACCGTGCTCTGGGCGACGCTCTTGACCGTGACGTTAAGTCCCGCCTGCTGGAAGAACCCTTCCTTGATCGCCACCTGCAGTCCTGCCGTGTCGATCACCGGCAGCGACCCGACCACGATATTCGTCACCGCGGCGGAGCTGCCGCTCGCCGGAACGCTATTCGAGGCGGCGGCCGGGGCGCTAGCCGAAGTGCTGGCCGAGGGCGTGCTGGAGCTGCTGCCCGAGCTGCTGCAAGCGGCGAGGAGAGCGGCCGCGGCCGCCAGGCCGGCGGCGGCGGGCACCCGTCTGCTGCGAGTGGATTTCATGGCACCTCTTTATGGTTAGAAGCGTTTACGGTTAGAAGCGGCCGTACCGCATGGCCGCTGATTCACTTGAAAATGAGCGAGCT
>DASWUW010000861.1:0-4407 GCA_036406335.1 Trebonia sp. | reverse complement strand
CGGTCACCCTCGGGCACGGCCACCCGCACGTCATCGCGGCGGTCACCGCCCAGTTCAGTGCGGTCGACTACGTGCACCGGACCCAGTTCCGGAACGCGGCCGCGGAACGCCTGGCGGGCCTGGTCACGGAGCGGCTCGGCGGCGGTCTCGACCACGTCATGTTTGTCAGCAGCGGCTCCGAGGCGAACGAGATCGCCATGAAGTTCGCCCACCTGTACTGGGCCGCCCAGGGCCGCAGCGACAAGCACCGGTTCGTGTCCAGCTCGGTCAGCTACCACGGCAACACCGCCGGGGCGCTGGGCGCGTCCGGGCAGCCGCGGTACGCCGCCCCCTACCGGCCGCTGGTGCACCCGGGCGAGATCATCTCGGCACCGCAGCTCTACCGGCTGCCGGTCCCGGCGGGCAGCAGCGCCGCGGAGACGTGCATCACCCGGCTGCGGACGGAATTCGCCCGGCTCGACCTCCGGCAGACCGCCGCGGTGCTGCTGGAGGGAGTCGGCGGATCGGGCAGCGGCGTGCTCGTCCCGCCGGCCGGGTTCCTGGCCGAGCTGCGCCGGCTGTGCGACGAGTACGACGTGCTGTGGATCAGCGACGAGGTCATGTCCGGCTTCGGCCGCACCGGCAAGTGGTTCGGCTTCCAGCACGCGGGTGCCGTGCCGGACATCGTCACCTTTGCCAAGGGCGCGGCCGGCGGCACCGTCCCGCTGGGCGGCGCCGCCCTGTCCGGCCGGGTCTGGGACCAGGTCCGCGGCGCCTACCCGGCCATGAGCGCCGGGCACACGTTCACCAACGCGCCGCTGGCCTGCGCCGCGGGCATCGCCACGATCGAAGTCCTCGAGCAGGAGCAGGTGCTGGCCCGGGTGACTGACCGGGGCCGCTGGCTGGGCGGCCGGCTGCGCGCCCTGGCGGAGGAGTTCCCCTTTGTCGGCGACGTCCGCGGCCTCGGCTACCTGTGGGGCCTGGAATTCGTCGCCGACCCGGCGACGGCGGCCCCGCCCGACCCCGCGCTCGACGTCACCGCCAAGGCGGTCGCCGCCGCCGCGGCCAGCCGGCTGATCGTCTACCCGGCCCGGTTCTGCGTCGACGGCACCCGCGGCGACGCCGTCCTCATCGGCCCGCCGCTGACCGCCACGGACGAGGAGCTGAATGAGCTTCTCGCCCGTCTCCGGGCCGCCCTGGACACCCTCAGCCCGCTGTTTCCCGGGGTCGCGTACCAGCGGTTAGGGGCCGGCCGGCTGGCCCCGTGACGATCCGCAGCGTGGCCCCGCGGAACTCGGCCCGGTTGCGGGCGGGCTTATTCGGCACGGAGAAGTGGTTGCCGACACCTGATTCGCGCCCGGATATTCCGTAAAGACCACCATTGGCCGGCTAGCTGCCCCGGTAGGTGGAGTAGGCGAACGGGGACAGCAGCAGCGGGACGTGAAAGTGCGCCGCGCTCGCGGTGCCGGCCGGCTCCGGGATCGTGAAGGTGACGGTGACCTCGGGGTAGAACGCCGCCACCCCGCGCGCGGTGAAGTACTCCCCGGTGCCGAACGTCAGCCGGTACACCCCGCCGGGGGTCTCCGCCCCGAAGCGGTGCCGGCCGTCCGGGTCGGTCACCCCGGCACCGGCGTCCTGCCAGACGCCGGCCAGCCGGGGCAGCGCCAGCCCGTCCGCGGCCAGCCGGGCCAGCGTGACCGGGATACCGGCCGCGGGCGTGCCCAGGCTGGCGTCGAGGACATGGGTGGAGACGCTCACCGCGCTAGGGCCTTCCGCACGCGCAGGACGGTAATCTTGCGCAGTTCGGCGGTAGCCGCCCCTCGTTCGGCGGTCTCGTCGTTGTCCAGCCGCTGCCGCAGCGCGGCCAGCATGTCGGTGCCGCTGAGCCCGGTGGCGCAGATGAGGAACACGTGACCGAAGCGCGCTTCGTACTCGGCGTTGCCCGCCGCGAGCGCCGCCCGGGTGCCGTCGGCCACGCCGGACTGCTCCGCCGCCGACTGCCCCGCTGCGCGGGCGCCGATGCGCGGATGGCCGTCCATCGCCTCCGTCACGTCAGCCCAGTCCAGGGACGCGAACACCGTCTCCACGGCCTGCCCGGCGGCGTCCGGCGACGGGTACGGCCGCCCGGCAGTCATCATCGCCGCGAACCGGTGCGAGGCACAGCAGTCCAGCATCACCGCGCGGGCCTCGTCGGCGGGCGCGGCGTTGAATGACGCCAAAGTCACGGAACCTCCCCGGCCGCCAGCCTACGGCGCGGCCCCGGGCCGGTGCGCGGCACCGCGCCGCGGCGCGACGTAACGTGGGGCTATTCAGCTTGTAGCTTCCGATAAACACGGGCGGGTTACGGTAACGCGGTCGCTTACTGGAGGTGCGCGTGCGGGTTGCAGAATTCCTCGGACGGCCAGCCGGGCAACCGGAGCCGCCCGAGACAGCCGCCGATCTCGGGATGGCCGGCCCGGCGGGGACCGGACCGGAGCCGCCGCTGCACGAGCTGCTGCTGGCCAGCGTGCCCGCCGCGGTCCGGCGTTCCCTGGGAGAACGCCTGCTCGGCCCGGTCCGCGAGTACGACACCAGGCACAACGCGGAGCTGCTGCCTACGCTGGCGTCCTTCCTGGCCTGCGACGGGTCGTGGTCGGCGTGCGCGGCGCGGATGTACGTGCACGTCAATACCGTGCGGTACCGGATCGGCCGGATCGAGGCGCTCACCGGCCGCGACCTGTCCGCGCTGGCGGACCGGGTGGACTTCTTCCTCGCGCTGCGCGGCGGCTGACGGCCGCCCCGCCCGACCCGCCCTGGTCAGGTCAGGTCAGGTCAGGTCAGGTCAGGGGCAGGGCGTTGGCCGCGATGACCGACGCGTAGAACTCGCCGCTGGCCTTGAGGATCCGCCGCTGCGTCTCGAAGTCGACGAAGGCCAGGCCGAACCGCTTGGCGTACCCCTCCGCCCATTCGAAGTTGTCCACCAGCGACCAGGCGAAGTACCCCTTGAGGGGGACGCCGTCGGCGATCGCCGCGTGCAGCTCGGCCAGGTGCCCGCGCAGGTAGGAGATCCGCTCGTAGTCGTTCACGCGCCCGTCGCTGGTGACGTAGTCGTACCAGCAGGAGCCGTTCTCGGTGATGTAGACGGGCAGCGTCCCGGTCACCGGGGCGACCACCCGGGTCAGCAGCTCGCGGATGGCGGCCGGCTCGACCAGCCAGTTCATCTCGGTGATGGGCAGGCCTTCCGGCTGGACGGACACCGTGCCGGGCCCGGTCACCGTCTCGCCGCGCCGCGGCTCGCCGTCGGGCGCGAGCAGGCCCGCGTAGCCCGGGGCGTAGAAGTTGACCCCGAGGAAGTCGATCGGCGCGCCGATCACCTCGAAGTCGCCGTCCCGCACCAGGCCGGGGACGGCGGCGGGGGAGAAGTCCGCGTCGCCGTCGAGCAGTTCCGGGTAGCGGCCGTGGAAGATCGGGTCCAGGTAGACCCCGTTCTGCCGCGCCTCGAGCACGGCGGCGTGGTCCGCTGCCTCGGGCGTGACCGGCCGGGTCACCGACAGGTTGAGCGTGATCCCGACCTGGCCCGGGGCCGGCCCCGAGCCCGCCCGCGACGCGCGCAGCGCCGCCGCTCCGCGCCCGTGCGCCAGCAGCAGGTGATGGTTGGCCGCGACCGCCTGGCCGGCGTCGCGGACGCCGGGGGCGTGCCGGCCGTCCCGGTAGCCGACGTGCGCGACCACCCACGGCTCGTTCAGCGTGATCCACATCGGGACCCGGTCGCCGAACGCGTCGCCCGCGATCCCGGCGAACTCGGCGAACCAGCCGGCGATGTCCCGGTTGGCCCACCCTCCCGCGTCCTGCAGCGGCTGCGGCAGGTCCCAGTGGTAGAGCGTCACCGACGGGGCCACGCCCGCCTCGAGCAGCGCGTCGATCACCCGGTTGTAGTAGTCGAGTCCCTTGGCGTTGACCGCGCCGCGCCCGGCCGGCTGGATCCGGGGCCAGGACAGGCTCATCCGGTACGCGCCGGCCCCGAGCCGCTTCAGCAGGCCGATATCCTGCGGGTAGAGGTAGTAGCTGTCGCAGGCGACGTCGCCGGTCTCGCCGTGGTAAGTCTTGCCGGGAGTGTGCGAGAACGTGTCCCAGATCGACGGTCCCTTGCCGTCGACGTCGGGTGCCCCCTCGATCTGGTACGCGGCCGTGGCCGCACCCCAGAGAAACCCGTCGGGGAAACGGAGCTGCTCGTCCGCGGTCATCGGCGACGCCTTTCCTCGGCTACCACATCAAAATTAACCGATTTAGCTTAGCACGGGGGAGCCTGGGGCAGCCGTGGCGAACGAGGCCGGAGGGACACGCCCGCCGTGCCGTCAGCCAGCAGGCGGGAAGGGGCAGGATGACCGGCCGTACACCCTCAGAAGAGCGGTGGCTCCGGGTCAGCGCCGCCGTCCGGCGCGATCACTT
>DASWUW010000860.1:0-9993 GCA_036406335.1 Trebonia sp. | reverse complement strand
GCGGCGAACCGAAACGACGGTATGCCTATCCGCCCGGATGACACACAGACGGCGCTCCCCGCCCGGATGAACCTTACGGTCCCGGCCACTCTCCTCGCGCAGCTAGCGCGGCCAGGCGCTCCGCCGGGGCCAGTGCCCTGGTTGTTCACCCAACCCGAGGAACGAGATCTGACGCCGCCGGATGGCTTCGGCCGCTGGACACTAACCCTGCCCGACAACAGGCAGCTCACCGTGCGGTTGGACCAGGTTCCGACCTATGCGTGCGACCACCGGTACGAATCGCACGCCTATCAGCCGAACGACAAGCTCCGGCACCTGGTTCAGATCCGCGACGGGGACTGCACGTTCCCGTCCTGCTCACGCCATGCCCGCGAGTCGGACTTCGAGCACGGGGTGCCCTATGACAAGGGCGGGCGGACCTGTGCGTGCAACGCGGGCGCCAGAAGCCGCCAGTGTCACCGGGTAAAGCAGTCGCCGGGCTGGGCCGTTACCCAGCCCCGACCCGGCTGGCACCAGTGGGAGACTCCGGCTGGCCGCCGCTACACGCAGGGCCCCAAGCGGTATCCCGCTTAGGGGAGACATCCGGCTAATACCTGGCCATACTCGAAGACGTGGAAATGATGCAGAGCACCGGCGTTGACAACCTGGTGCCGAAGCTCCGTATGGCTAGTACTCGTCGAGGTGTCAGATGAGCACGCGTTACCGGGAGGTCGCTCTGGCGGTCCTGGGCGTGGGCTGGGTCTTGACCGTTGCGACCGTAACGCCCCTCGTTCTTGGTCACGGGGCAAGCGCTCCCCAGATATCACGCGCTTACCGGGAAGCACCCGCTCCCCAAGGAGCGCACGTTCATTACGTACTGCTCCCGCATTACTCCTCTGAGCCGCTTCAGCCCCGGCCGAGGCATCCCTGAACGGCCGTTACCTCAAAGTAGCGCGGCCTCAAGCCAGGCCCGCGTCGTGCGCGAGCAGGGCGATCTGGGTCCGGTTGGCCAGCCCGGCCTTGGTCAGGATGTGGGTCACGTGCGCCTTGACCGTCGGCACGCTCATCAGCAGGCCGGCCGCGATCTCGGCGTTTGTCTGGCCTGCCGCGACGGCCCGGAGGACTTCCAGCTCCCGGGGGCTCATTCCCGCCAGCTGCCCGCCTGCCCGTTCCCGCGCGTTCTCCTGGACCACGGCGCGGCGCATGAGCCGGCGGGTCACCTCGGGGGACAGGATCGGGTCGCCGGCCGCGACCCGCCGGACCGCTTCGGCGATCTGGGCCGGCGGCGAGTCCTTCAGCAGGAAGCCGCTCGCGCCGGCCCGCAGCGCGCCGAGCACGTTCTCGTCGGCGTCGAACGTGGTGAGCACGATGACTTCGGGCGGCTGGGGCGCGGCGCGCAGCCGCCGGGTCGCGGTGATGCCGTCCACCCGCGGCATCCGCAGGTCCATCAGCACCACGTCGGGCCGGTATTTCGCCACCGCGGCGGGCACCTGGTCGCCGTCGCCGGCCTCGCCGACAATGACCAGGTCGCCCGCGCCGTTCAGCATCATCGACAGGCCGGCCCGGACCAGGGCGTCGTCATCCACCAGCAGCACCCGGATCTCGGCCGCCGCCCCGGGCACCGGGTTCATTCCGGCCACGGCAGCCAGGCCCGCAGCAGGAACTCGCCGTCGCGGGCCCGGAACTCCAGCCGGCCCCCGGCCAGCTCGACGCGCTCGGTCAGCCCGATCAGCCCCGTCCCGGTCCCGGGCAGCGGAGAAGCCGGCACCGGAGAAGCCGGCAGCGAGGCCAGCCGGCTGCTGACCGAGATCTCCAGGCCCGGGCCCGGCCCGCCGGCCAGCCCGACCCGGGCCGCCTCGTCCGGCGCGTGCTTGCGCACGTTGGTCAGCGCCTCCTGCACCACCCGGTAGACGGTCCGCCCGAGTGCGTCCGGCATCCCGTCGCCGTCCGGCACCGCCGCGGTGCCAGCCGCGCCGTCCGGCGTTCGCAGCTCGATCCGCATGCCCGCCGCCCGCGACTCCTCGATCAGCTGCGGCAGCTCGGCGATGCCGGGCAGCGGCCGGCTGCCCGCCGACAGGTCACCCAGTTCCTCGTCCCGCAGTACGCCGATCACCTCCCGCAGCTCGTCCAGGGCCTGGCGGGCCCCGGAGCGGACCACCTCGGCGGCGCGGGACAGCTGCTCGGGCGGTGCGTCGGGCCGGTAGGCGAGCGCCCCGGCGTAGGTGGCGAGCAGCGACAGCCGGTGCGCGAGCACGTCGTGCATTTCCCGGGCGATCCGGGCCCGCTCGGCCGCGCGCGCCTCGGCCACCCGCCGGGCCTGCCCGGCCTCGGCCTCTTCGGCCCGTTGACGCAGCGAGAAGATCAGCGCCTGGTTGGCCCGCACCAGGGTGCCCCAGCCGACCAGCGCCGCGTACGCGACGCCGACCAGCACCGCCCACCACCCGTAGGGCAGTCCCTCCGGCCGCCAGGCTCCCCGGATCAGGTGCGCGGCGATCCCGGTGCCCGCCACCCCGACGGCCACCGGGAGCAGCCGCCAGCAGGCGATCAGCAGCACGGCCATGGTGGCGGCCGGGGTGGCCGCGGGGGATACCGCGCACAGCAGCGACAGCAGCACCGCCACCGGGACCGGCCGGGTCACCAGCAGCGAGACCAGGCCGACGCTCACCGCTCCCGCGATGATGTCCAGGACCAGGTACGGCACCGGCCCGCTGCTGACCGCGCCCGCGATCACCGAGCCGGTCAGCACCGCCATCGCGCCGGCCCAGATGGCGGGCTCGCGCCGCCGATGGCGTCGTCCATCTACGTTCGGGCTGGCAAGAGCGGTAATTCGCCCGCGCAAGACGGCGTACATAGCTGCTCAGTCTAGGATTGCGGGCCGTCGCCGGCTACCGACCAAAGTATGACCGGCCGCGACCTTAGGCGGCCGCGGCACCGACCGCGGGCCGATGCCGGTCCCGCCCGCCGGCGCGAATCATGGCGGTCATGAGCGAATCACCTGTCGTCGGCGCAGCGGCCGTCCCCGGCCAGCTGCCGGCCGGCCGCTACCAGATCGACGCCGAGCACTCCACCGTCACCTTCACCACCCGCCACCTGTGCGGCCTCGCCCGGGTGCGCGGCACGCTGGCCCTGCGCGACGGCACCATCTGCGTCGCCGTCCCGGCGACGGCTTCCACCGTGCGGGCCCGCGTCGCGGCATCCGCCTTCCGGTCCGGCAACCAGCTCCGGGACGCCGCGGTGCTGTCCCCCCGGCTGCTCGACGCCGAGGCCTACCCCGGTCTCACCTTCACCTCCGCCGAGCTGGTCCGGGAGGAAACCGGGGAACCGGCAGCCGGGCCCGGGCAGTGGCGGCTGCGCGGCGAACTCGAGGTGCGCGGTGTCACCCGTCTGGTCGAGGCGCGCGTCACCGCGCTGTCGGGCACCGGCACCACGCTCCGCGCGTCCGCCCGGCTCAGCGTCGACCGCTACGCCTTCGGTATCACCGCGTACCGCGGCCTGGCCGCCCGCCGGCTCACGGTGGAGCTTGGCATCGTCGCGGAGCGCGACGAGACCCGGGCGGCCCGGTCGTGAGCACCGGCCCCGCCCTCGACATCACCCGCCTGCACAAACGCTACGGCCCGCTGGTTGCGGTGGACGATCTTAGCCTGCGCGTTTCCGCGGGGGAGATCTTCGGAATCCTCGGCCCGAACGGAGCGGGCAAGACCACTACGGTCGAGTGCGTCGCGGGACTGCGCCGGCCCGACGGCGGCAGCATCCGGGTCTTCGGCGCCGATCCTTACGCTGACCGCCGCACCGCCCGGACCCTGGTCGGGGTCCAGCTGCAGGAAAGCCAGCTGCCGGACAAGCTCACTGCGGGTGAGGCGCTCGACCTGTACGCCTCCTTCTACCCGGACCCGGCCGACACCGGGGCGCTGCTGCACCGCCTGGGCCTGACCGAGAAGCGAAACACCCGCTACAAGAAGCTGTCCGGCGGGCAGAAGCAGCGCCTGTCCATCGCCCTGGCCCTGGTCGGCCGCCCGCGCCTGGTGGTGCTGGACGAGCTGACCACCGGCCTCGACCCCGCCGCCCGGCGGGAGAGCTGGCGGCTGGTGGAGGAACTGCGCGCCGACGGCGTCACCGTGCTGCTGGTCACCCACTACGCCGACGAGGCCGAACGGCTCTGCGACCGGGTCGCGCTGATCCAGGCGGGCCGGCTCGCGGCCTGCGGCCGCCCGGCCGAGCTGATCGAGACGGCCGAGCTGGCGCTGGCCGGCCGGGGCGGCCACTGGCCCCGGGTCACCCTCGACGACGCGATCGTAACCCTGACCACCGGGGAAGCACCGATAACGAGGCAGTCCCGGAGAACCGGAGAGGCATCATGACCGCCCTAGTCCGCACCGAAGCCCGGCTGCTGGTCCGCGAGGTCGTCCCGCTGCTGTGGGGTACCGGGCTCCCGGTGGTCCTGCTGATCGTCACGGGCCTGGCCTCCGACGGCCCCGACCCGTCCCTCGGCGGCAGCACCCTGGTTGCCACCTACGAGCCCGTGCTGATCGCGTTCACCCTGGCCACCTTTGCCCTTCAGGGCCTGCCGGCCGTGCTGGCGGGCTACCGGGAACGCGGCATCCTGCGCCGGCTCAACGCGACGCCGGTCGGCGCCGCCCGCCTGCTGGGCGCCCAGCTCGTGGTCAACCTGGCCACCGGGCTGATCTCTGCCGGCGGCCTCCTGGTGGTGGGGCGGCTGGCATTCGGTGTCGCGGCGCCGCGCCAGGCGGCGGGCTTCGCCCTCGCCCTCATCCTGGCCGCGGGCGCCATGCTCGCCCTCGGCCTGCTGGTGGCTTCGCTGGCCCGCCCCGGCCGGGTGGCCGGCGCGACCGGGGCGATGCTGTTCCTAGCGCTGATGTTCTTCGCCGGACTGTGGATCCCGCGGGCCGAGATGCCCGCCGGGCTGCGCCAGGCCGGCGACTACACGCCGCTCGGCGCGGCGGTCGCCGCCCTGCAGCGCAGCCTGGCCGGCCAGTGGCCGTCCGCTGCCGGCCTCGGGGTCCTCGCGGGCTACGCGGCGGTGTCCGGGCTGCTCGCCTGGCGTTTCTTCCGCTGGGAGTAAGGACCGCGGCGCCCGCTAACGCCTCCGGGGGCGGGCGGAGATCGGCGGCGCGGCGGACCAGTTCGTCGAGGAGGACGTCGCGGGGCGGCCAGGGGAACCAGGGGAGGCTGGCCCGCAGGGTGATCATCCCGTGCAGGGAAACCCACACCCGCACGGTGGCGGCCAGGGCCGCGGTCTCGGCTGATTCGCCCGCGTCGACGCAGGCCCGGACGGCGTCGAGCAGGACGCTGCCGGCCTGGCCCGCACCGGCCGCATCGTCACCACCGCCGCCGCCCTGCTCGCCATCACGTTCTTGGCCTTCGGCACCGCCCAGGTCAGCTTTATCCAGCTGCTCGGCATCGGCACCGGCATCGCGATCGTCCTGGACGCCACCGTCATCCGCGGCCTGCTCGTCCCCGCGTTCATGCGCCTGGCCGGAGACCTCAACTGGTGGTCCCCGCCGGTCCTGCGGCGCCTGTACCGGCGCATCGGGCTCGCCGAAACCGCCCCGCCCGACCGTCCCGCCGCACCCAAGGCCCCGGCCCGGTGACCAAGACAAACCCGGGTCCCCCGTCCTCCGGCCGCCCCGGGGCGCGGCCTGGCCGGCCGGCCCGAAAGAATGGCAGCGGACACAGCAACGAAGGGGACACGGATGAAACTCGGCATTCACTTCATGAACTTCACGCACCCGGACGGCGGGGCCGCCCTGCGCGCGGCAGTGGGGGACACCGCGGTCGCGGCCGACGCGGCGGGCATCGACCTGTTCACCGCGATGGACCACTGGTTTCAGATGGAGCACTTCGCGACCGCCCACGACGCGATGCTCGAAGGTTACTCGGTGCTGAGCTTTGTCGCCGCCAAGACCGAGCGGCTGCGGCTCGGCCTGCTGGTCACCGGGGTCACTTACCGCCACCCGGGCCTGCTGGCCAAGACGGTGACCACGCTCGACGTGCTGTCCGGGGGCCGGGCGATGCTCGGCATCGGCGCGGCCTGGTACGAGCGGGAGCACCTGGCCCTGGGCGTCCCCTACCCGCCGGTGGCCGAGCGGTTCGAGCGCCTGGAGGAGACCATCCAGATCTGCGAGCAGATGTGGAGCGACAACGACGGTCCCTACCGCGGCAAGCACTACCAGCTGGCGGAGACGATCTGCGTCCCGCCGCCGCTGCAGCAGCCCCGGCCGCCGATCCTCATCGGCGGGGGCGGGGAGAAGAAGACCCTGCGCCTGGTGGCGAAGTACGCCGACGCCTGCAACCTGTTCGGCTCGTCGACCTCCGACGTGGCGCACAAGCTGGACGTGCTGCGCGGGCACTGCGACAACGAGGGCCGCGACTACGACGCCATCTCCAAGACGATTATCGGCCGGGTGGACCCGTCCGGCGACGTCAGCGAATTCCTCAAGGAAATGGAGGAGTACGCCGCGCTCGGCATCGACCTGGTCGAGGTCGCGCCGGCCATGCCGGACCCGGTGCGGTTCGTCGACCAGCTGGGCGAGAAGCTCGTCCGGCCGCTGGCCGAGATCGGGTAAGCCGGCCCGGTGGACACCCCGGCCGACCTGACCTACGGCAGCTACCTGCGCCTGGACGACCTGCTCAGCAGCCAGGCGCCGCTGACCGATTCGCACGACGAGCTGCTCTTCGTGATCATCCACCAGGTCTACGAGCTGTGGTTCAAGCAGATCCTGCACGAGGCGGCCCTGCTGCAGGCCCGGCTGGAGGACCATGACAGCGCGGGGGCGCTGGCCACCGCGCGCCGGATCGCCAAGATCCTCAAGACCGTGGTCGGGCAGCTGGACATCCTGGAGACGATGACGCCCCGGCAGTTCGCCGCGTTCCGCCCGGAACTCGGCCGCTCCAGCGGCTTCCAGTCGGCGCAGTTCCGCTATCTGGAGGCGGTGCTCGGGCGCCGCGACTTCAGCTCCGTCACCGACCCGGTACTGGTCGCGATCATGGCCCGGCGCCCGCTGTTCGCCTCGCTGATGCGCTACCTGAGCGCGGGCGGCTGGCCGGTCCCGGCGGAGGTGCTCGACCGGGACCCGCGCGAGCCGTGGCCCGGGGACCCGGTGATCCGGGGGCTGCTGGCCGAGGCCTACGCCGGCGCGGGCGCGGCGGCCGAGGTGTGCGAGGCGCTGGTCGACATCGACGAGGGCGTGCAGGAATGGCGCTACCGGCACCTGAAGATGGTGGAGCGGATCATCGGGCTGCGCACGGGCACCGGGGGCTCGGCGGGCTCGGCCTACCTGCGTTCCACCCTGTTCCGGTCCGCGTTTCCCGACCTGTGGGAGATCCGCTCCACGCTGTAAGGCAGTCAGCAGCTCCGGCAGGGCGCTGATAACCGCGGCCCAGTCGGGTGCGGCCGGGTCGATGAGCGTGAAGTGGTCGCCGGACAGCTCCACCAGGCGGGCGCGCCCGCCCGCGGCGGTCGCGGCGGCCACGTAGCGCTCACTGTAGGAGAAGGGCACGTTGGCATCGGCCCGCGAGTGCAGGCAGAGCACCGGGGCGGGCGCCGGCACCGCGGCGAGCGGGTCGGCCAGCCGGTACTCCTCCGGCCGGTCGTCCGGCCCGCCGCCCATCAGGTCGGGTGCGGCGGTGCCGCCGGTGCCCTCCCGGGCGCAGTCGGCCAGCACGAGGACGCCCGCCTGAGCGACGACCGCGGTCACCGGGACCAGCCCGGGGCCGGGGGCACCCGGCGCCCCGGACGGCAGCCCGCCCCGGCCCGCGGCCCAGACCGCGAGGTGCCCGCCCGCGCTGTGCCCGACCGCGACCACGCTGCCGGTGTCCACCGGCAGCGTCGCCAGCAGGTCGATCCCCGCCGCCACGTCCTCGAACGTCGCGGGCCAGCCGCCGCCCGCCCCGACCCGCCGGTACTCCAGGTTCCAGGCGGCGTACCCGCGGGCGGCCAGGTCGGCCGCCAGCGGCTGCCCCAGGGTCAGGTCGTACCGGGACCGCCAGAACCCCCCGTGGAGGATCACCACCGTGCCCAGCGGATCGGCGTCCGGCCGCCACAGCTCACCGAACTGCGCCGGGCCGGGCCCGTAACGGTGCACGGCGGGCGTCGTGCGCGGCGAACGAGCGCTCATGCAGGTCCTCGAATCCCGGAAGTGTGCGTCCGCCACCTTACAAGCGCGCCCCCGCGCCGCCCGCTCGCCCCCGCGCCGCGCCGCCCCCGCGCTCCCGCCCGTCGGCGCGTGCCGTGGCAGGGCTGGCGGGAATTGTGAGCCATCCGTTTAGCATCGCTCTTCCTAGTGAACTCATTATTACGAAAACTTTACTGATAACGAATACCTTTACCCGCCCTGAAAGGAACAAGTATCTGTGATCATGTCCTGGTCAGCTCTATTGCCAGAAATGATGCCGATGGAACGCGACCCATGCTGCTCATGTTGCTCTCGGGTCACCGCAAGGGCCGGCCGGCCGCCAGCTCAGTGGAACGGGGTGCTAGATCGTCGGCACCGTCTGGCGCCGGCCTGCGCGGGCGCAGCGCCACGGCGGCTACCGCGATCGACGCGGCGCCGAGCAGTGCTCCGGCTGCCCAGGCCAGGTGATAGCCGTTGGCCAGAGCCTGGGCGGAGGTCCCGCTGCCGGTGTGCCAGGCCGCCAGGCTGGTGAGCGCGGCCAGGCCGAGCGCCCCGCCTAGCTGCTGGGCGGTGTTGAACACCCCGGAGATCACACCCGCGTCGGCGTCGGTCGCCCCCGCCATGCCCAGGGCGGTCACCGCGGGCAGGGTCAGCCCGCCGCCGAGGCCGAACAGCACCAGCAGCGGCAGCAGTCCCACCGCGTATCCGGCGTGCGCCGGGATCAGGGTGAACAGCACCAGCGCGGCGGTGATCAGCACCAGGCCGGCCGCCAGCAGCCGCCGGGCGCCGAACCGGCTGGTTAGCCGGGCCGACAGGCCCAGCGAGACCGCCGCGATGACGGCGGCGGCGGGCAGCAGGCCGAGCCCCGCGGCGGCCGGCCGGTAGCCCAGGACCCGCTGCAGGTAAAGGGTCACGATGACCTGAAATCCCATCGCCGCGCCGATGATCAGCAGCTGCGCCAGGTTGGCTCCGGCCGCGGTGCGGGAGGCTAGCAGACGCGGCGGCAGCAACGGCGTGCGCGCGGTGGCCCGGCGGTGGCCAGCAGCGCGCCGGCCACGTCGGCGCCCGCCCGCAGGCCGAGGCCCGGGTCGGGCGCGAGCACCCGCCAGCCGGCTACCCCGGCCACCAGCCCGACCGGCAGGTTCACGAAGAAGATCCAGTGCCAGGTCGCGTACTGGACCAGGAGCCCGCCGATGACCAATCCGGCCGACGCGCCGACGGCGCCGGTGAACGCGAAGGCGCCGATCGCCCGGGTGAGCTGCCCCGGCTCGCCGAACAGCCGGACGATCATTCCCAGGGTGACCGAGGACGCCATGGCGGCCCCGGCGCCCTGCCCGAACCGGGCCGTGATCAGCATCCCCGGGCTCGCCGCGAGCCCGCAGGCCAGTGAGGCGTTCATCACCCAGCTGAGGCTGCTGGCGGTGAAGCCGAGGTCGGCCTGGATCGTGGGCAGGGCGACGGTCACGATCGTGCCGTCCAGGATGACCATCAGCGACGCCGTGCACAGAATGACGAGCGCCAGCAAGCGGGTGCGGGGCATTCGGCCTCCCGGAAGTCGGTGAGTTCCTAGAGAGACCGTAACAGATGATCTAAAAATAGACTATCTAAAATTTGCTGATCTAAAGGTAGCCGTTCTACTGGCGGCGGGCCCGGCGCACTGGCCGAGCGGACGTCACGGGCTCGGCCAGCAGGCCGCCCGCCAGACTGGTCAAGGCGCCGGTGAACACCGCTTGCTGGCTTTCGGGCAGTGCGTCGATAACCTCGCGGTGCACCCGGTCGGCGATCTCGTGCCCCGTGGCGACCAAGGCGGTGCCCGCCGGGGTGACGGCGATGACCCGGGCCCGCCGGTCGGCTGGCGACGGTGTCCGCTCCGCATAGCCCG
>DASWUW010000859.1:0-2902 GCA_036406335.1 Trebonia sp. | reverse complement strand
ACCGCCCCTATCTACTCACGGCGGGCGGTCGCTCGAAAAGGATAACGGCACCCCTGGCAGAGGTGGTGTTACCCGCACCCGGGACGGTGCCCGGTGTGCCTGCCACCACCTGGTTTAGGGGTAGCCCGCACACTAGCGCGGCGGTCCGGCAGTATGGGAAAAATTGCATCGTGGGACTGGATGAAACGACGAGTGACGCATGGCTGCGGGCTGACCGCGGCATCGGCGTCTTCCTCGCGGACGACAACCTGATCGTCCGCGAGGGAGTCCGCGCGCTCATTGAGCGTAATGACGACCTGCGTATCGTCGGCGTGGCGGCCGACTACGACGGGGTGGTCGACGGGTGCGCCGCGACCGAGCCGCAGGTGCTCGTCACCGACGTGCGGATGCCGCCGTCGTTCCGGCGGGAGGGCATCGACGCCGCCCGGGAGGTGCGCTCCCGGTTCCCCGGAACCGGCGTGGTGATCCTGTCCCAGTACGACGACCCCGAGTACGCGGTGTCGCTGCTGTCGTCGGGCTCATCCGGTTACGGCTACCTGCTCAAGGACCGGGTGGCCGAGGGCACCCAGCTCGCCGACGCCATCCGGTCGGTCGCAACCGGGGGGACCGCGCTCGACCCGTCGATCGTCGAGGCGCTGGTCCGGCCGGTGGTCGCACCCGGAGGGCTCGCTCCGGCCGAGGCGGAGCTGCTCGAGCTCATCGCCGAGGGCCGGACCATCAAGGCGATCGCGGCGCTGCGCGGGGTGTCTCCGTCCGCGGTGGACACCGAGGTAGAGGCGGTATTCGTCAAGCTCGCCACCGGCGTGTCGGCCGGCGACCACACCGCACTCAACCGGCTGCGCCAGCTCCACCAGGCGATCGTCGACGGCAAAGAGCAGGGCGAGACGCTCTCCCGGCTGCTGCCGTCGGGGCTGGCGGAAAAGCTGCGCGGCACCGAGCTGCGGATCGGCGAGACCGAGCGGGTCACCGTCACGGTGCTGATGAGCGACATCAGGTCGTACTCGACAATCGCGGAGAAGGCCGACCCCTCCGCGCTGGCCGGGCAGCTGAACACGCACCGGGCGGCGATGAACAAGGCGATCCTGGGCGAGGACGGCACCGTGATGCAGTTCGTCGGCGACGCCGTGATGGCGGTCTTCGGGGCGCCGTTCCCGCAGCCCGACCACGCCGACCGCGCGGTTGCCGCGGCGGCGGGCATGCACGCGCTGCAGGCCGAGATCAATGCCGAATGGCAGCGCACCGGGCTGCCCGAGTTCGGTCTCGGCATCGGGCTGTCAACCGGCCCGGCCGCCGCCGCCCTGCTCGGCTCGGCCGAGCGGCTCGAGTACACCCTGGTCGGGGACACGGTCAACCTGTCGCAGCGGTTGCAGGGGCTCGCCGCGGCCGGGGAGACCGTCATCTCGTCGGGGACCAAGGACGCCTTGTCAGTTCCGGTGCCGCTCACCGCGCTGCCCGCGCAACTGGTCAAGGGGCGGCAGACACCGGTGACGGCGTTCAGGGCAGACCCGCCGGGCGGCGCCTCCCCGGCTGCCGCGGCGGCGCCTCCCGGGCCAGCCGCCGGGGGCACGCAGTCGACGGAAGCACCACCACGGGATACACAAGATGAAACGGCAGTGAGCCCGGCGGCGGCGACCGGGCCGGAGACAGCTCAGGAACCTCAACCAACTCAGGGAATCCGGACATGGAAGATATGGAAAGTACTGCGGCAGAACGAGTCGCGCTAACCCTCACCGGCCTGCGTAAGACGTTCGAGGCGGAGAACGCGCCGGTTCGGGCGCTGCGCGGCATCGACCTGACGGTCGAGTCAGGCGAGTTCATCGCCGTGATGGGCCCGTCCGGCTGCGGCAAGTCAACGCTGCTCAACCTCATCGCCGGGCTCGACGTGCCCGACGAGGGAATGATCACCGTGGCCGGGGAGGAAATCACCGGCCGGGGCGAGGACGACCTGGCCCGGATGCGCCGCCGGCACATGGGCATCGTGTTCCAGTTCTTCAACCTCCTCGAGGGCATGACCGTGCTGGAGAACGTGGTGCTGCCGTCGGTGATCGCCGGGCGCAAGCGGAAGATGGCCGAGACCCGGGCCCGGGACCTGCTTGACCTGCTCGGCATCGGGGACAAGGCCTCGTCCGTGCCCGGCGTGCTGTCCGGCGGGCAGCGGCAGCGGCTGGCGATCGCCCGGGCGCTGGCGAACTCCCCCACGCTGCTGCTCGCCGACGAGCCGACCGGCGCGCTGGACTCCGCGGGCGGCGCGGAGATCGTCGAGCTGCTGCGCCGCCTGCACCAGGGCGGCCAGACGATCATCCTGGTCACCCACGACCAGGCCGTAGCCGACGCGGCCGGACGGATCGTCGCCATGCGCGACGGGCGCATCGTCGAGTCCGTCGTCCCGTCAACGGTGTAGCGAGCGCGCTATGAGCATGGGTAACGAGCAGCGCGGGCCGGGAACCGGGCGATGAGCAAGAGCACCGACGACGGCTCCCCCGGCAGCCCGGACCCGGTGGCTGCCCTGCTGGCGGCGATCTCGGCCGAGCGGGCAACCGGCAGCGCCGACCGGGGGCGGCCCGCGGGACGGCCCCGGGGCTCCGGCCGGGCCCGGATCAGCGCGGGCGGCCCGGGGGCGGCGAACGGCACCGCAGTCAGCAACGGCACTTCAGGGAGCAACGGCACCGCAGTCAGCGACGGCACCGCGGTCAGCGACGGCACCGCGGCCAGCGACGGCGGCGCGGGGATCGAGGGCAGCGGGGGGAGCGAGGGCAGCGGGGGCACTCGCGCGCCCGGTGTCGAGAGCGCCCGCGGCCGGATGGCCCGGCGGCTGGCCGGCGGGCTGGTCCTGCCGCTCGCCGCGGCCGGGCTCGCCGCGGCCGGGCTGGCCGTCGGCGTCCCGGGGGGAATCAGCGGCACC
>DASWUW010000858.1:0-3278 GCA_036406335.1 Trebonia sp. | reverse complement strand
TGGAGCTCTTCATCCACCTCGAAGCTTACGCCGGCGCCGCACGGGCATTCGACAGCTACCAGGTGGTAGTGGCGGTCTTCGCCGAAAATGCCTAGCTGCGGTAGCCTGTGCCGCTTCAAGCTCAAGAACACGGATTCTTCGGATTCCAGCTAGCAGCAATGCGCGGGCCCGGATGCGATGGAACCCTGTCCGTGTGGCGCTCGGTGTGCTCATCGTGGATGATAGTCAGTTCTTTCTCGACGCTGCGCGCGTTCTGCTCGAACGGGAGGGCCTACGCGTCGTCGGCGTGGCTGCTACCTCGGCGGAGGCGCTGCAGTGCGCAGCCGAGCTGCGTCCGGAGATCGTCCTGGTCGACATCCTGCTGGGGGGTGAGAGCGGGTTCGACCTGGCCCGGCGCCTGGCCGAACGTCACCGGGGTAGCGTGCCAAAGGTGATCCTGATATCGACCCATTCGGAAGCCGACTTCGCTGATCTCATCGCCGAGAGTCCCGCGACGGGGTTCCTGCTGAAAGCGGAATTGTCGGCGGATGCGATCCGGCGGCTCGTCGATGGCCGCGCACCATGAGGCGCGCCGGACCCGCGCCACGGCGCCTGCCTGTGCACAACGGTCCACACCCTGATCATGCCGGGCCGGGACTGGTCCATAATGAAAGCCATGCTGAGCAGACCGGGTCTCGCCGGACTGGTCTCGGTGCAGCGGTGACGGGCTGGCCATGACCGCACTGCGGGTGGTGCTGGCCGAGGACGATGTCCTGCTCAGGGAGGGCCTGGCCAGCCTGCTGGAGCGCTCCGGCTTCCAGATAGTGGGGCAGGCCGGCGACGGCGAGCGGCTGCTCGCGCTGGTCCGCCAGGCCGTGCCGGACCTGGTGGTGGCCGACATCCGGATGCCCCCCACTCACACCACTGAGGGGCTGCAGGCGGCCCGGGTGATCCGCCAGGAACAGCCCGCCACCGCGATCGTAATCCTGTCCGCTTACGCAGACGTCGAGCATGCCATGGAGCTGCTGGCCAGCGGGCGCGCGATCGGCTACCTGCTCAAGAGCCGCGTCACCGACGTGGAGGAGTTCCTCGACACGCTGGAGCGGGTGGCCCGAGGCGGCTCGGTGGTGGACCCGGCGCTGGTGCAGGAGCTGGTGACGGCCCGTCGCCGCCATGATCCGCTGTCTGTGCTCAGTGCCCGGGAACGCGAAGTGCTGGCCTTGATGGCCGAAGGACGCTCCAACGCCGGCATCGCCCGGCGGCTGTGGGTGGCCGAGGGCACCGTCGAGAAACACGTTCGCAGCATCCTTACCAAGCTGGACTTGCCCGAGGCCGACGACGACCACCGCCGCGTTCTCGCCGTTATTACCTACCTCGAGGCCCGCTGAGGGCAGACCGGCCTGTTCCGGCTAGCAGGCAAGCCAGGATTCCTGCTCGCCGGGGGCCGGCCTGGGGGCTCGCTGCGATGCGGCAAGGCCGCTGGTACGGCATTGTCTGTCTCACGACGGCTTCCAGCGTCGCCCCGGCGCAGGGGCCCGGGGCGGTGGCCAGGTAGGAGAAGGTAATGACCAGCTCACTTGGCCATGAGGTCATCGACCAGGCCGACCCGGTGCATGAATGGCGGGTGAGGCAGCTGACTCAGGTAGGGATCCCGTGGCCACTGGCCCAGGCCGTCGCGGACCACGTGGACTGGCATCAGGTCGCCGGGCTGGTGCAGCACGGCTGTCCGCCACGGCTCGCGCTCAACATCGTCCGCTTATGAGCTCCCCGTTGCAGGAGCCGACCGATGAAGGGACGGCAATGTCCCCACCCCTCTCCTCCCAACCTATGACCACGGAGGACGCGGTCAGCCGCCTGCCAGCCGCGGTGATCTCGTCGGACCATACGACGCGACCGGTGCCCGGCCTATTCACCACCGATCAGGCTTTGTGGGCCCGGGTGGTCAGGTACGCGCGGTGCGCTGATAGCGGACTTGATCCTGATGAGTGGTTCCCGGTCAGCGCCGAGGCGGGCACGGCCCGCCGGCAGGCGGCCGCGGCGATCGCTGTCTGCTCAGCCTGCCAGGTACGCGGCCAGTGCCTGTCGCTGTCGCTGCGGCACTGGGACATCGGCCAGCACGGCGTCTGGGGTGGCCTGGTCACCGCCGACCGCGCGCGACTGCGGGCCCGGTTGTCCGTTGACCGCACGGCCGGCCGCGGGATCGCCGATGTCCGCGATGACGGCGCGGCCGTCATATCGAAGGCACACGGTGGCGGCTGACGGAGGGCCGGGACGTATGGTGAGTGCGGAGGCAAAACCGGGCCGCACGGACCGGCGACCTGGGGCGGCTGCGGGTCCTTGGCGTCGCGCCGGGGGCCGGCACCACCTGCGCGCTGCTGCGTGCGGGTCATCGGCGGGCCAAGTGCGGCGCCGACGTGGTGGTGGCCGGTGTGCAGACGCGCGGCCGCCCGGGCACCGCTGGACTGCTGCCGGCCTAGAGATCGTTCTCCCGGAACGGTGGCGTCCCGGGGCTCCAGCGGAACCGACGTACACATCGTCAACCTCACCGTCCTACCCGCGCCTCTAACAGCACGGCGATCCAGCCGGCTCCATCATGAGCGTCGTCACGAGGTTAAGGGCGTCGTGGGTACGTCGGCTCGTTCCCCGGTAACTAGATAGGCCTGTCTGCCTTCCCGACTCTTCACCTGCGCTTTCCCGCTGGCCGTGTCAGCTTCGATGCCTGCCTATTTGCGGGCGGGTGGCGTCGTGGCAGCGTTTCGCCGGGCCCGAGATGCCCGGCGCAGCAGTCCGCCGAGAACGCCCGCCAGGGCAAGCTCCAGCAGAAACGGCACGCGCTCGCCGGGAGGATGAAGGATCGCGAGGGTGACTACCTGCGGTTCGCCCGCGACTGCGTGTTCCAGGCCAGCCCTGGATCCCTGAACCCGGATAGTACGGCCGGCATCAAAGCTCCGGCCAGCCCGAGCCCAGAATCGCGGTCGACCTAACGTATCTAGTTACGTTCCCCAAACGGGTAGTTGCGCTTTTCCCTGGGCAGGATCACGGTTAGCCGGGACGGTGAAACCACGACCCGTTCGGTAAAAAGATCTTTATTTCTGAACGGCCTGAGTGTTATGCCTCGCCTGCGGGTTACTCCACGGAGCCCATGGCAGCTAGCCAGGCTCGGGCAGGTACCGCTAGCCGGGAGAGCGAATTGACGCTAGCGGCGATGATAGTGGCGCGCCGATGCGAAATCCTTGAGGTAAGCAATTCGGCCTTGGTCTGCGCAAGGGAAAGCGGCCTAGGTAGGCACTGGGAATAGG
>DASWUW010000857.1:0-3292 GCA_036406335.1 Trebonia sp. | reverse complement strand
CACCGGCCGTAGACCGCGGTGAAGTCCCGGCTGTAGGGAGAGTAATAGCGGTAGGCCGTCTGCTGCTGCGTCGGCAGCAGCTTGACCGGCTTCGGGCTGGCCGGGTGCGGGCCGGCCTGGTAATACTCGTAGGACATCCAGAACGGATTGATATCGAGCTGCATCCCCTCGACCACGCCGGCGTTTCGCAGCAGGTCAGCTAGATTCCGCACGTTGAGCGCCGGACCGTACACGTAGATGACACGCCCGTCGTGAGTGATCCCGATCCCCGACCGCCAGACGTAATACCCGCCGCCGAGGGTCGAACCCCAGCTGGTTTCCACGTTCTGGCTGACCGAGGCGGGCACGTGCCCGTGGTCGACGATCAGCCGGAGGTTCTGCCGCACCCCGGCCACCGACGACGACATCCTGACCGTCTGGTCCCACGGGCCGATCCTGACCGTGCCGTCCTTGTAGTAGACGACCGACGCGGCGCCTGCGCGCAGGGCTCCCGCCGTGTGACCGTTGAGGTAGAAGCCCCCTTGCGAGCGGTTCAGCTTGAACCCGCCGTTAAACGTGGCCAGCAGCCGGCTCCGGGCGCCGGGCGGAATCCACGGCTGCGCGCCCGGCCCCCAGCCGCCGCCGCCGGGATCCTCGGCGCCCGGGTGCAGGTGGAACGAGACCAGCCGCTGATCCATGGAGACGATCCCGTTGACGTACGACGTGTACGTCGCGTCGCGCAGGAACGTCCCGAACACCGCCGGCTGCCGGCGCACCTTCTCCAGCACCCGCCACCGGCCCTCGCCGGCCACCGGCTTTCCCGCGAGCGGCGCCAGCGCGGCCGGGATATCCGGCTGAAACGCGCGGGCTGCGGCCTTGGTCGCGGCCGGCGCCGGCGCAATCGCCTCACCGGAAGGCACGGCGAGAGAAAAAGCGGGCTTCCCGCCTACCTTCGGCGGATTATAGGATAGCCACTCGCCGAACGTGACAATAGGCCCCAGGTAGTGACCACGGGCCCACTCGGCAAGTTTGGAAGACGTGGTTCCGCCATTGGAAGCCGCTAGCGCCTGGCCAACGGAAAAAGAAACCCAGACAAAGAAAATCAGCAGGAGCATTCCGGTAATACGGACCGCCCGCAGACGGAATACTCTCCTCAGCCGGCGCTTCTTAGGTCGCCTTTGCCTATTAAGTCCCGGCATGGCGCATGTCACCTCCCGATTGCAGACCCCGCTGGAAGCTAGCCGGCCGACATGAAGGAATCGTTACGGAGATACCCAGGCCCGAAGGCCGCCGGTACCGGCGGCGGTTAGCAGGTAATGCGCGCGAATTTAATCACGGCGGCGCCCGCCGGGCTGCCCGCGCAGCGGCGCAGCCGCCGGCGGGCCCCGTCACGATTCCTTCACGTTGGCCTGGTAGCCCTGCTACCGGAACGCCGAACGAGGAGGTTGCCGAAGTGCCCCGGGCAACAACAGGCTGGACATGAGCACGCGGGCGTCCGCCAGGCGGCCCGCGGCGGATAGATTCGGTAACTGTGCGCGTTCTGGTCGCTGAAGACGACGAGGGACTGGGCGCCGTCCTGGCCCGCGGTCTCCGTGAGCAGGGGTACGTGGTGGACCTGGTCACTGACGGCGAGACCGCGGCCACTTACCTGCGGATCTACCAGTACGAGGTGGCGGTCATCGACTGGCGGATGCCCCGGCTGTCGGGCCTGGACCTGGTGGACCGGCTGCGCCGGTCGGGTTCGACCGTGCCGGTGCTTATGCTGACCGCCCGGGACACCCACGCCGACCGGATCACCGGCCTGGACGCCGGTGCCGATGACTACCTGGTCAAGCCGTTCGACTTCGGCGAACTGCTGGCCCGGCTGCGCGCACTGCAGCGGCGGCCGGCCGCGTTCCAGCCGCCGACCCTGACTCTCGGCGAGCTGACACTCGATCCGGCCGCGCGTACGGTCTGCTTCGCCGGCCAGCAGCCCAGCCTGACCGGGACCGAATTCGGCATCCTGGAGATCCTGCTGCGCCGCTCGCCTGCCGTGGTCGACCGGCGCATGATCGCGCAGCACGTCTGGGACGACGAATCGGACGGACTCGGCTCGAATACCATCAGCGTCCACCTGGCGCGGCTGCGGTCCAAGCTGGTCGGGGCCGGCCTCCGGATCGAGACCGTTCGCGGTATCGGCTACCGGATCGTGACGGCGTGAGAAGGCGGCCCCGGTCCGGTCGCAGCGGACTGACCCTCGGTCACGCAGCCCGGGTGGCGGGTGTCACCACGGCGGCGATCGCGGTGGTGTACCTGGTCTGCGTCGCCGTCCTGAACCTGATCGTGTCGGCCCACCTGAGCGCGGAGGCCGACGGCCGGCTCGGCGCCCGGCTGCACGACCTGCAGCGCCAGCCGGCGGCGGGCGGCCAGCAGGCGAGCGGCGGGCCGACTGGACCGGACGACCACGACGCCGACAACGGCACGCCGGTGCTGGTCTGGCTGGTAGGCCCGGGCCGCCGGGTGATCTCGCACACCGCGGGTGCCCCGGCGCTGACCGCTAGCCTGGGCGGCGGCGACCGCCCGGAGACGACGCTTACCGCGACCCTGGGCCAGTCCGGCACCTACCGGCTGAGGCAGGTCAGGGACGGTGCCGACCTGCTGGTGGCCGGCATTAACCTGGCCGGCAACCGGCGCATCGAGCACTGGCTGCTCATCGGCGAGATCACCGCGGGCCCGGTCCTGCTGCTGGCCATGTTCGCCGGGTCACTGCAGATCGGACTGCGGGCTCAGGCCCCGATCGAGCAGTCCCGGCGTCGCCAGCTTGAGTTCACCGCGGACGCGTCGCACGAGCTGCGCACCCCGCTCAGCGTCATCCGGGCCGAGACCGACCTGGCCCTGTCCAGTCCGCGGACGGCGGCCGACTACCGGGACACGCTGCTGCGGATCCGGGGAGAAGGCGACCGGCTGCGACGGCTGACCGAAGACATGCTCTGGCTGGCGCGCTTTGATTCCCAGCCCCCGCATCAGGACGAAGGCCCGGTTGACCTGGCGACCGTCGCCCGGTCGGGCGCGGACCGGTTTCGCTCGGTTGGCCCGTCCGTCAGCGCGGACCTCGCCGTTGAACCGGCTCTGGTCAATGCCGCCCCGGAGTGGATCGACCGGCTGGCCGGGGTGCTGCTGGACAACGCATGCCGCTACGCCGGGCCGGACGGGAAGGTCCGCATCAGTGTCGGCGTGTCCGGCAACCGCGCCACGCTGGCCGTTGAGGACAGCGGCCCCGGGATAGCAGAAGACCAGCGGTCCCGGCTGTTCGACCGGTTCTCGCGGGCCACCG
>DASWUW010000856.1:0-1818 GCA_036406335.1 Trebonia sp. | reverse complement strand
ACCACCCGGTCCACGCCCCGCACGTCGCGGGCCTTGGCGTGGATCTTCAGCCGCCGGGCGGCGCCGACCAGGGCGAGCGCCGCCTCGGACCCGGGGCAGGCCCCGGACCGGGCGGCCGTGGGCGTCGATGAGCCCGGCCTGCCGGGCCAGGCTCTCGCCCGCGTTGCCCTTGCTCACCCGGACCAGGTAGCGGTTGCCCTTGCGCAGGCCGCCCGGCGAGAGCACCAGGAACTCGGCCGGGTGGCCGAACACCTCGGTGATGCTCGCGCGCAGCCGCCGGGCCGCCGCGCCGGTGTCGAGCTCTGCCTCGATGATGACCCGCCCTTCGGACAGGTGCAGGCCGCCGGCGAACCGGAGCAGCGTGGAAACCTCGGCCTTGCGGCAGCAGGGCTTGATCACCTGAACCCGGCTGAGCTCGTCCTTCACCACACTGGTCATCGCCATGCGGCGTCACTCCTCAGTGTCAGCCCGGGGGGACGACCCCCCGGAACCCCCCGAGGCCGGGGGGATCATCCCCCGGACCCCCCTTTGGAAAATGTGCGCGTACGTCCCTGCCAGCAGCCCCGGATCGTGCCTGGGCGTGCCATCGGCGGCGGCCACGTCCGCCATCATCAGCCGGGCTCCGAGAACCGCGGCCGCCTTCTCCAAGTCGGCCAGGTTACCGGTTCCGGCGGCCTTGGTGTCGGCAAGGACTACATCCACAGTAAGCGCAGGCGCGTGCCCGGCGAGGACCTCCAGGTGCTTATGTGGCGAAAAGCCCGCTGTCTCTCCCGGCTGCGGCGCCAGGTTGAGGACCAGCAGGCGCCGGGCCGTGGTGGAGTGCAGCGCGGCGGCAAGCTCGGGTACCAGCAGGTGCGGCAGCACGCTGGTGAACCACGAGCCGGGGCCGAACACGATCCAGTCGGCGTCGAGCACCGCACGCTCCGCCTCGGGTACCGCGGGCGGGTCGGGCGGCAGCAGCGTGATCGACCGCACCTGGCCCGGCGTGCTGGCCACCGCCGCCTGGCCGCGGACCATGCTGATTTCGTCCGGCCGGGCCGGGTCGAGGCCGATCACCTCGGCCACGATGTCCAGCGGCACCGCGGCCATCGGCAGCACCCGGCCGCCGGTGCCGAGCAGCCTGCCCAGCCAGTCCAGGCCCGCGACGGTGTCGCCCAGCAGGTCCCACAGCGCCACGATCAGCAGGTTGCCGACCGCGTGGCCGGCCAGTTCCCGGTCGCCGTCGAACCGGTGCTGCACCACCTTGCTCCAGGTGGTCCCCCACTCGTCGTCGCCGCAGAGCGCGGCCAGCGCCATCCGCAGGTCGCCGGGCGGCAGCACGCCGAAGTCGCGGCGCAGCCGGCCGCTCGACCCGCCGTTGTCCGCGACCGTCACGATCGCGGTGAGGCCCTCCGTTACCTGGCGCAGCGCCGTCAGGGACGCCGCCAGACCGTGCCCGCCACCGAGCGCTACCGCTCTTGGGCCATTGACGTCCTCCCCGCCGTGAACGACGGGGATTCCTCCAGCGCGGCTCATGCCGCGGCCGCCAGCACGTTCCTTGCCGCGTTCACGTCGAGGTCGCTGTCTTGTGCGCGCGGGCGAGCCTGCGTCCGGCCGCCCGCAGGAACCGCGGGTGGCCGATGACCTCGCCGTCGGAGGTGACAGCTAGGTTCGCCAGCCCGAGGTCAATGCCCACCTCGCGGGCGCAGGCGGGAAGCGGCGCGGTCTCGCGTTCCACGACCTTGGCGACATACAGCCGCTCACCGTGGAGCGAGAATCCGTTGCGGGAGAGGCGGATCGACTGGCGGTGGCGCCTCCGGCGGAACGCCGGCTTGCGCC
>DASWUW010000855.1:0-1504 GCA_036406335.1 Trebonia sp. | reverse complement strand
TGGCGACGCCGTGGCCGGGCGGCCGGAAGCCCAGCTCGTCCAGTGCGTCCTGCGCGCGGGCCACGATGCCGGCGGCCTCCGCCACCCCGACTCCAGGCATCAGCAGCGCGAACTCGTCGCCGCCGAAGCGGGCCAGGGTGTCGTAGGAGCGGCACGCGCCCTGCAGGGCGGCGGCCACCTGTCGGATGACCTCGTCGCCCGCCAGGTGGCCGTAGGCGTCGTTGAAGAACTTGAAGTTGTCCAGGTCCAGCATCGCCACGGCCAGCGGCTGCCCCGTCCGCTGGGCGCGGTCCGCCTCCTCGTCCAGCCGCCGGTGGAACGCGCGGTGGTTGAGCAGCCCCGTCAGGGCGTCCCGGTCGGCCCGCGCGACGGCCTCCGCCAGCAGCCGCTCGCGCTCGGCCTCCATCGTCTTGCGATCCGTGATGTCCATGACCGCGCCGTCCACGGTCCGCAGCGCGCCGGTGGCCGGGTCGTGGTTGAAGCGCCCCATCGTCGCCAGCCAGCGCGTGCCGCCGTCGGGCCGGAGGACGCGCACCTCGTGCTGGTAGCCGCCCCCCGCCTGCGCGGCGGCCGCGGCCTTCTCCTGGAGCGCCGGCAGGTCGTCCGGGTGGATCATGCGCACCAGGTCGTCCCGGCGGATCATCGTCCGGTCCGGCGGCAGCCCGAGCAGCCGGCAGCACTCCTCCGAGAGCGTGGCCTGGCCGGTCACGATGTCGCAGTTCCAGGCCCCCAGGTCGGCCCCCTTCAGCGCGAAGTGCAGCCGCTCCCGGCTCTCGACCAGGGCGGCCGTGCGCTCGGCGACGTGCCGCTCCAGGTCGTCGGCCTCGTCCGCCCGGGCCAGCGCGTCTTCCAGGCCGCCGGCGCCCAGGGACGTGATCACGGCGAGCATGAAAGAGAAGAAGCTCGGCGCGAGGACGATGAGCGGCAGAAGCGGCCCCGTGTGGGGGGGCAGCGGCAGGGCGCCCGGGTGGCGCAGCCCGTTCGACACCACGAGCGCCGCGCTGAGTGCGGCGGCCAGGAAGGGCGCCCGGCGGCTGACCAGGAAGCCGGAAAGCAACACCGTGAAGACGCCGGTGATGAAGCCGGGAATCGCCTGCCCGCCGGCACTGCCGGTCATCAAGGACACGCCGACCACGAACTGCGTGGCCACGAACAGCCGACACGCGGCCGCCGTGCGACACCTGCGGTTCAGTCGGGCGCAGAGGATCAGGAGCAGGAGGAACAGGGACAGCCCGGCGGTGGAGCCGTCCGGGTGGGCCAGGCCGGCCAGGGCCTGCACGGCGGCGATGGGCAGGTTGGCGGCCAGCAGGGTGCCGAGCAGCCGGCCCCGCCGCGCCTGCTCACGCTCCGCGGGGGAGGTGGGCCCGGCCGGCAGCGATGGGCTGAGCAGGCCGTGGCAGCGCCGCCAGAGTGACCGCCAGTGGCCGGCGGGCGGGGCGTGACCGTCCGGTGTAGAACTGTCTTGTGTCATAAGAACTGTCCGGTATTATCGGCAGGCGGTGGA
>DASWUW010000854.1:0-1801 GCA_036406335.1 Trebonia sp. | reverse complement strand
GTCCGCAACCGGGCCCCGCCACCGGCCGATGGCCGACCGGAAGCACTGCGCCGCCTCATGGCGCCTGTCCTTCGCGGCCAGATCCCGCCCGCAGCCAGTGAGCTGCTCGAGATGCAGCAGGTCGAGCCTCTCGTGCGATAGGCAAATGACGTAGCCCCTACCGCGCTCGCGCTGCTCGTCGAAGGCCTGACGAAGTCATTCGGCGATGTCCGCGCGCTGCGGGGCATCGACCTGTCCGTGCCGCGCGGTACCGTCCTCGGGCTGCTGGGGCCGAACGGCGCCGGCAAGACTTCCGTCGTCCGCGTCCTGACGACTCTGCTCCGCGCGGACGGAGGACGGGCGCTCGTCGAAGGCCATAACGTGGTCACCCGAGCAGCCGAGGTCCGGCGGCTGATCGGGCTGGCGGGGCAGTCCGCCGCCGTCCACGCGCAGCTCACCGGCCGGCAGGCCCGCCAAAACCTATTCCGGCGGCATGCTGCGCCGCCTTGACCTGGCAGCCAGCCTGACCGGTCGGCCGCGGGTGCTCTTCCTCGATGAGCCGACCACCGGCCTGGACCCGCGCTCGCGGCTGGACATGTGGGCGGTGATCAAGGAAATGGCCACCCAGGGGACAACCGTCTTGCTGACCACCCAGTACATGGAGGAGGCCGACGACCTGGCCGACCAGATCGTGGTTATTGATCACGGACTGGTCATCGCCGCGGGGACCGCGGCGGAACTGAAGGGCCGCGTCGGCGGCGACGTGCTCGAGTTCGCGGTCCCCGACCGGGACCGCCTCGATGACGCCGTCGCGGCTGTCGCCGCCATCAGCGCGGCGGAACCCCAGGTGGACCCCGTAGCGGCGAGCGTGCGGCTGCCCGTGGGCGGACAGGGTAGCGACGCGCCCGCCGGTAATCTTCGTCCTGATGTTCCGCTTTGTCTTCGGCGGCGCGATACCGGTGAGCGTCCGCGGCGGCTACGTAGACTTCTTGCTGCCGGGCATCCTCTGCCAGACGGCGGCCTTTTCCACCTTCGGCACGGCTATCGCCTTGGCCCAGGAACTCAAGCAAGGAGTGATCGACCGGCTCAGGTCGATGCCGATGGCCCGCTCGGCAGTCCTCGCGGGCCGTCTGACCGCCGACATGACGCGGATGCTGCTGACCATCCTGGTCGTGCTCGGGGTAGGTTACGCGGTGGGTTTCCGGTTTCAGAACGGCATCCTCCCGGCGTGCCTGACGATCATCCTCGCCGCCGCCTTCGGACTCGCGATTTCCATGATCGCCGCCTTCACCGGCCTGCTCATCGGAGATGAGCAGGCGGTGCAGGCCTTTGGGCTCATCTGGCTCTTCCCGGTCACGTTCCTGTCCTCGGCCTTTGTGCCTGTGGCCACCATGCCCGGCTGGCTGCAAGCGTTCGCAGCCCACCAGCCGGTCACGTATGTCATCGACACGATGCGGGCGCTGGCGCTCGGCGGCCCGGTCGGGACTAGTCTGCGGGCCGCCCTGGCGTGGCTTGCCGGGATCTTGGCGGTCTTCACGCCGCTCGCGGTCCGCGCTTACCAGCGAGCCAGCGCATGACGGTTTGCCTGACGTCGTTTCTGCGGTGGCCTCACGGTGTCCGCGTGCGGGCCGCTACTTCAGGCCGGTGCGGGCCTGCGCCAGGTAGGTGCCGTGCCCCTCCCGGACCCGGGTGCCGTCGAAAGTGAGAACCTCGCTCACCACCCCGCCCACCTGGTTGCGGTAGTTGATGACCAGGGTGCTGACTCCGGCGTAGAGGGCCAGCACCTCGAAATGCAGGTCCGGGAGCAGAAGCAGGGCCTCGG
>DASWUW010000853.1:0-3452 GCA_036406335.1 Trebonia sp. | reverse complement strand
AGATCATCTGTACTCATTACACCGAACATAGCCACCAGCTAGGCCGCCTAACCTGGGTGGATTGCCTAGCCTGCCTAGGCTGCCTATAATGAAGTCCTGGCGTGATGCCCGTTGTCCCGATTTAAGGGACTCTCCTGTCTTTATGCGGGCGCCGCGCCCCGAGGCGGCCCAGGGTAAGGAGAGCAGCACATGGCAGGCAGCGGACCCTACGCACCAGTCGGCGGCGGCTGGATCTCAGGAGCGTGCTCCTGGTACGACAAGCAAGAGGAACGCAAGGACAAATTCTTGGCCGGTCATCCCGACTGGAAGATCGTGCAGGTCCGGTCCATGGATCAATGGGAAGCGAGTACCGGCGACACGGACTCGGAACTCATCGTCATGCAGGACAGAGTGCTAGCCGCACTGATGGACCGCCTGGAGCAACGCTTCCCCGATGACCCGGAGCCGGAAAGCGCTGTCTAAGCGGACCGCCCGACCCGCGCCCGGCCGCAGTGGCAGGATTGCGGGCCGTGAAGCCATCCGCCGGTGAGCCGGCCAGTATTCATGCCGCCTGGCGGCTGGCGGTCGCCGAGCGCGTCGCCGCGGTGTACGCCGGCAACCCGGACCTGGCCGCGCTGACCGTAGCCGGCTCGGTCGGGGCAGGCCTGGCCGACCGGTTCTCCGATCTTGAGCTGGACTGCTACTGGACCCGCCCGCCCACCGAACGGGAGCGGGTCGCCGCCGTCGAGGCACTAGCCGGCGAGCTGGCAGCGCTGTGGGCCTACGACCCAGACGACGAAGAGTGGAGCGAGGACTACCGCGTCGGCGACCTTGACATCACCGTGAGCAACTTCCTGACCGGGACTATCGAGCGGTTTCTGGATGACGTGCTGCTGCGGGTCAGCACCGAGCCGGTCCGGCACATGCGCCTGGCCGCCGTTCAGCGCTGCCAGCCGCTCATCGGGGCGGAGGTAATCGAGTCCTGGCGGACGCGGGCGGCGGAGTTCCCCGACAACCTGGTCTCGGCGCTGGTAGAAGAGGCGCTCGCCCCGAAGGCGCTTAGCGGCTGGGCCGCCCGTGAGGCGCTGGCCAGCCGGGGCGACGACCTTGCGCTCACCAGCCTGCGGGCCCGCAGCGGGCAGGCCGTGGTCCACGCCGTCCTCGCCCTCAACCGGGTCTACCTGCCGCACCGGCAGCTCAAGTGGCAGCGCCAGCTGATCGCCGGCCTCGCCCTGGCCCCGGATCGTTTCGCGGAGCGGCTCGGGCTGGTCTCCGCCGGACCGCCGGAGCAGGCCCTGCCTGCGCTGGAGGGCCTGCTGGCGGAAGTCGCCGACCTGGCCGAGGCCCATTCCGGGGCCGATCTGGAAGAGTTCCGGGAGACACTGGCGGAGCGACGCCGGTCAATCGACCCGCCGCCTGCCTTCCGGTGAGACGCTTGCAGCCTACGGACATCGAGGAGGCCGGGTTGTCGGGCTACCGGGTAGTGGAGATCTGCGCCGGTGCGGGCGGGCAGTCGCTCGGGCTCGAGCTGGCCGGGTTCGGCCACGAACTCTCGGTCGAGCTGGACGCCGACGCCGCCGCCACCCTCCGGCATAACCGGCCGCACTGGAAGGTCGCCGTCGGCGACGTCGCCAGCCCGGCGGTCTGGAACCCGGCCGGATACACCGGGATCGACCTGCTGGCCGGCGGCGTGCCCTGCCCGCCGTTCACGATCGCGGGCAAGCAGCTCGGCGCCACCGACGAGCGCGACCTGTTCGCCTGGGCGATCGAGCTGTGCGGCATCATGCGGCCGCGGGCGCTGCTGCTGGAGAACGTGCGGGGCCTGTCCCTGCCGCGGTTCGCGGCCTACCGCCAGCACGTGCTCGACCGGCTGGCCGAGCTCGGTTACGTAGCCGACTGGCGGCTGCTGCAAGCCTCGGACTACGGAGTGCCGCAGCTGCGGCCCCGGTTCGTGCTGGTCGCGCTGCGGCCGGAGGACTTCGCCTACTACCGCTGGCCCGAGCCGCGTCCGCAGGACACCGCCACCGTGGGGGCGACGCTGCTCGACCTGATGGCCGCGAACGGCTGGCCCGGCGCCGCCGCCTGGGCCGCCCGGGCCAGCGGTATCGCGCCCACCATCGTGGGCGGATCGAAGAAGCACGGCGGGGCTGACCTCGGCCCCACCCGGGCCAAGCAGGCCTGGCGTCAGCTCGGGGTCGACGCGCTCGGCGTCGCCGGCGCCGCGCCGTCGGCGGATGACCCGGTCACCTTGCTGCCCAAGCTCACCTGCACGATGGTGGCCCGGGTCCAGGGCTGGGACGGTTCCGAGTACCGGTGGGAGTTCACCGGCCGCAAGACCTCGAACTACCGGCAGATCGGCAACGCTTTCCCGCCTCCGGTGGCCCGGGCGATCGCCGGGCAGATCCGCCGCGCCCTGGATCACGCGGGCCAGCCGGGCGACCTGGTCGAGTGGTCTTCCGCCGTGCACGATCCGGTCTACGCCGTGCTCCGCGACGACGGCGGCTTCCTCACCATGGACCAGATCCTGCGCCGCCTCAGCGTCCCGCTGAACGTCTCCGCGTTCGAGCGGCACCTGGCCCACCTCCGACGCGACTTCAACATCGAGGTCGAGCCGCGCAAGCCGGGAGATGCCTACCGGCTGGGCCCGTTCAAAGCGTTCACCGGCCAGGACGATCACCTTCGGCACGAGGCCTTCCAGCACCCGAGCAAGATCAGTTAACGTCGCCGGTCTCGTCCCGCGGCAGCAGCACTTCCGCGGCGACCGGCACGTACCCGGCGGCCAGGGTCGCCCGCAGGGAAATGCTGTTCCCCGGCGCGACCTGGGCGAACACCGGGGTACCGGCGGGCAGCAGCCCCAGCGCCGCCGCCGCGAGCGCCCGGCCCACGCCGCGTCCGCGCGCATGCGCCTCCACCTCGAAGGCCACCTCCCAGCGCCCGACCAGACCCCGGCCGAGGATGAGGCACCCCGCGCCGTCGCTCGTCTGCCATGTACGCACGTCATCACGGTAACGCTGAGCGCGTTCCACCCGCCGGTGCGCCGCCCCGCCGACCGGACGCAGCCCCAGGGAATCGCCGCCGCCGTGAGCACGCGCCGCGAGCACCGCGTCGACGGTGCCGATCCCGGCCTCGAGGCGGCCCGCGAGCGCGGTCAGGAACCGGGGTCCGAGCGGAGCGCCGTAGTCGCCGGGCCGGAGGTACCGGCCGACCCACTCGGGCTCAACCGGCGCCAGGACGTAGAAATGCGCGGGGAACGCCAGCACCCCGAAGGCCCGGCCCGGATCTTCGCTGAGAACTTCGACCTGGTCATCGGGCGCCGGGAGCTTTCCGCGGGCGGCTTCCTCCAGCACCGTGGCAAGAGACATCCGCCAATCGTCTCGCACGAGAGCGGTCCGCCGACGACTAGCCTCGAGTCGGCAACTCGTTACCCACCGCAGACCGGAAACGGTAACCTGACAGAGATTACGCGGCCGCGG
>DASWUW010000852.1:0-14588 GCA_036406335.1 Trebonia sp. | reverse complement strand
CGGGGGGACGACCCCTCCAGACCCCCCTGAGGCCCCGCGAAGCGCCCGCCGCCCGCGGCGGGCAATCCCGAACAGCCCCGCCAGCAGGATGACCCCGTACCCGGTGCCGGGCAGCCACACGTAGCGCTGGTAACCCCGGATGACCTCGGCGAACGGGCTGACCATAGTGGTCGCCGGGTTGCCGCGGGCGTAGTACGCCTCCGCGGAGGCGTATCCCCCGTACGGGGCGGCCGGGATGACCAGGGACTGGTAGCCGAACAGGTAGGCGTCGTACGTCTGCCCGTTGGGGAAGGCGGAGCGGTTCCAGCCGAACGCCCGCGCGGTGTCGTCCCCGGCCGCGGCGGCGTAGTCGAGGGGCTGAGCCTCGATCGCCCGCACCGCGAACCTTTCCGCCAGCCGGTTCACCGCGGGGGAGAACTCCGGCCCGGCCAGCCGCAGCAGCGGGCTGGCCGGGGTCCAGATGTAGGCCTGGGCGACCGGCCGCTGAGCCGGCGGGACCGCCGTGCACAGCGGCAGCAGGTCCGGCGGCGGGGACATGCGCGAGCAGTCGGCGAACGTCATCACCCGCGAGTACAGGAACACCCCGGTGGAATCGGTCATCGCGTACTCGCCGTGCGCGGCGTGATACCAGCCCTCGTAGGCCGCGACGGGTACCGCGAAGGCCAGCCCGCAGCCGGCCAGCCCGGCGGCCAGCGCTTTCCAGGCCGGCCGCCGCCCCTCGGGGGGACGACCCCCCGTGCCTCCCGGGAAGAGCCGGATCAGCAGGTACAGGGCGAACACGGCGAGCAGGGGCAGGCCGGTCGGCCGCACGGTGGCGGAGATCCCCAGCAGCAGGCCGGCCGCGAGGCAGGCCCGGCCGGACGGGCGCGGCGACCACAGCAGGACGGTGACGGCGGCCATCGCCAGGAACAGGAACAGCGTGTCCGCCATGATCAGGTGCTCGAGCTGGATCTCAAAGCCGTCGTAGAGCACCGGCAGGGTAGCGAGTACCGCGACCCCCGCGGGCACGGCGAACCGGTGCCGGGCCAGGGCGTAGATCATTACCGCGATCAGCAACCCCATCAGGTGCTGGGAGGCGGTGACCAGGAGATAGCTGTGCGCCGGGGACAGCAGCCACAGGTAGACCGGGTAGCCGGCCGGGCGGGTAGTGCCCGGGGTCAGTGTCACCGCGGCGCGGACGTAGCTGAACGAGTCGTTGAACCAGGACTGCCAGCGGTAGCCGAGCTCGGCGTCGACCCGCAGCAGCAGCGCGGGCACCAGCACGGCGGTCAGCAGCCGGTTCCCGGCGATAAGCCGGGCGGCCCGCCGCCATAGCACCGCAGGCATTACCCTCAAACCCGTATCCTCCTACTTCTAGGGCGCCTGATCGGCGCCCGCCCCGCGCCCGTGCAATGTACGCCAAACCGGACGCAACGGGTTCAAGTGTCACCGTAATACGGCGAATGGAGTTCACGTGGAGTTGACGGTCGTCATCCCCTGCCTGAATGAGGCGGAGACCGTGGCGACCTGCGTGCGCAAGGCCGTCGCGTTCATCGCCGACAACGGGATCGACGGCGAGGTCGTGGTGGCCGACAACGGGTCGACCGACGGCAGCCGGCAGCTGGCCGCCGACGCGGGCGCCCGGGTAGTGCCGATCCCTGACCGCGGTTACGGCAACGCGCTGATGGGCGGCATCCTGGCCGCCCGGGGCGAGTACGTGATCATGGGCGACGCCGACGACAGCTACGACTTCACCCGCCTGATGCCGTTCGTCACCGAGCTGCGCCAGGGCTACGACCTGGTCATGGGCAACCGCTTCAAGGGCGGCATCGCCCCCGGGGCGATGCCGCCGCTGCACCGTTACCTGGGTACCCCGGTGCTCTCCTTCATCGGCCGGCTGTTCTTCCGCTCCAACATCGGCGACTTCAACTGCGGCCTGCGCGGCTTCCGGCGGGACAGCGCGATCAAGCTGGGCCTGCAGGCGACCGGCATGGAGTTCGCCAGCGAGATGATCGTGAAGGCCGCCCTGGCCAAGCAGAAGATCTCCGAGGTTCCGACCACCCTCGCCAAGGACGGCCGCAGCCGGCCGCCGCACCTGAACACCTGGCGCGACGGCTGGCGCCACCTGCGCTTCCTGCTGCTGTTCAGCCCGGGCTGGCTGTTCTTCGCCCCCGGCCTGGTGCTGCTGGTCGTCGGTCTCGGCCTGGGCGCGGCGGTCGCCACCGGGCCGCTCACCATCGGCGGGGTCTCGTTCGACGTGGACACGCTGGTCGCCTGCGGCGCCGCCGTCGACATCGGCTTCCAGGCCGTCTTGTTCTGGCTGTTTACCCAGGTCTACGCGGGTTCAGAAGGCTTCCTGCCGACCCCGCCGCGGGTGCAGACCCTGCTCGGCAAGCTGTCGCTGGAGCGCGGCCTGCTGACCGGGGCCGCGGTCGGCGTGGCCGGGCTGGTCGGGCTGGTCTTCTCCCTCACCGACTGGCAGAGCCAGTCCTTCGGGCACCTCAACTACGAGCACGCGCTGCGGCTGATGGTCCCGTCGGTGACCGCGCTGGTGCTCAGCTGCCAGGTCATCCTGGGCACGTTCTTCTTGTCGATCCTCGGAATCAAGCAGACGCGGCACGTCCCGGTGGGCGCGAAGACGGAACTTAATGTGAGCGACGACCACGCCGCTGCCCGTAGGCTTTAATTATGTCTCCCGCCAACCCAAAGCACATCCTCACCGCGCCGGCCTGGCCTTACGCCAACGGCCCGCGGCATATCGGCCATGTCTCGGGCTTCGGGCTCCCGAGTGACATGTTCAGCCGGTACCAGCGGATGGCGGGCAATCAGGTGCTGATGGTCTCGGGCACCGACGAGCACGGCACCCCCATCCAGGTGCAGGCGGACAAGGAAGGCGTGGGCGTCCGCGAGATCGTCGACCGCTACAACGGCGTCATCGGCCACGACCTGGCCAACCTGGGGATGACCTACGACCTGTTCACCCGGACCACCACCCGCAACCACTACGCGGTCACCCAGGAAATCTTCCTGACCCTGCTCAAGAACGGGTACATCTTCCCCAAGGTGACGCTGGGGGCGATCTCCCCGTCCACCGGCCGCACCCTGCCCGACCGCTACATCGAGGGCACCTGCCCGATCTGCGGCTACCCGGCGGCCCGGGGCGACCAGTGCGACAACTGCGGCAACCAGCTCGACCCGACCGACCTGATCGGCCCCAAGTCGCGGATCAACGGCGAGACCCCGGTGTTCGTCGAGCAGGAGCACTACTTCCTCGACCTGCCCGCGTTCGCCAGCGTGCTCGGCGACTGGTTGAAGTCCAAGGAAGGCCAGTGGCGGCCGAACGTCCTCAAGTTCTCCCGGAACCTGCTGGACGACCTGCAGCCGCGGGCGATCACCCGGGACCTCGACTGGGGTGTCCCGGTGCCGCTGGACGGCTGGCGGGACCGCAGCGACAAGCGGATCTACGTCTGGTTCGACGCGGTGATCGGCTACCTGTCGGCGTCCATCGAGTGGGCCCGCCGCTCGGGTGACCCGGACGCCTGGCGGGCCTGGTGGACCGACGAGAACGCCGAGTCCTACTACTTCATGGGCAAGGACAACATCGTTTTCCACTCCGAGATCTGGCCCGCCATGCTGCTCGGCTACGCGGGCGAGGGAGCCAAGGGCGGCACCCCGGGCGAGCTCGGCCGGCTCAACCTGCCGTCGGAGGTGGTGAGCAGCGAGTTCCTCACGATGGAAGGCAAGAAGTTCTCCTCCTCGCGCCAGGTGGTCATCTACGTCAAGGACTTCCTGGAGCGCTACGACGTGGACGCGCTGCGCTACTACGTCGCGGCGGCCGGGCCGGAGACCCAGGACACCGACTTCACCTGGAGCGAGTTCGTCCGCCGGAACAACGACGAGCTGGTCGCGACCTGGGGCAACCTGGTCAACCGGGCGGTGTCGTTCGCGGCTAAGAACATCGGCGAGATCCCCCCCGCGGGCGACCTCACCGACGCCGACCAGGCGCTGCTGGCCACCACCGCGGGCGCGTTCGCCGGGGTCGGCGAGCACCTGTCCCGTTCCCGGTTCAAGTTCGCCGTCAACGACGCGATGCGCGCGGTCGGCGAGGCCAACAAGTACTTCTCCGAGCAGGCGCCGTGGAAGCTGCGGACCACCGACCCGGAGCGGATGGCGACCGTGCTGCACGTGACCCTGCAGGCCATCGCCGACGCCAAGACGATGCTGACCCCGTTCCTGCCGCGCTCGTCGCAGACCGTGCACGAGATGCTCGGCGGGACCGGCGAGTGGTCGGAAATGCCGCGGATCGAGACGGTGGACGAGGCGGGCGCCCCGTCCTACCCGGTGATCACCGGCGACTACAACTCCACCTTCCGCTGGGAGTCCCGGCCGGTCACGCCGGGCACCAAGCTGACCGTGCCCACCCCGCTGTTTACCAAGCTGGACCCGTCGGTGATCGACGAGGAGCTCGGCCGGCTGGGCGGAGATGGCTGAGCGGGACGGGGGCGTGGTTCCCGCCCCGTCCCCGGCCGGTGCCGGGGACGGGGCGCTTCCTGCTCCGGGCGGCTTCGACGCGCACACCCATATGGACATCATGGGACTGCCGGTCGACGGCGTGCTCGCCGCCGCCGGCGCCGCCGGGATCCACCGGGTGGTGAACGTCGGCTGCGACCTGCCGTCGTCGCGCTGGTCGGTGTCCGCCGCGGCGGAGTATCCCGCCGTGTACGCCGCGGTCGCCATCCACCCCAACGACACCGCCCGGGCGGACGGCCGCCGGGCCGAGGTCCTCGCGGAACTCGCGACCCTGGCCGCGTCGCCGAAGGTGGTGGCGGTGGGCGAGACCGGCCTGGACTACTACCGCGAGTGGTCGCCGCCGGCGTTGCAGCGGGACTGGTTCCGGGCCCACATCGAGATCGCCCGGGCCGCGGGCAAGGCGGTCATGATCCACGACCGGGAGGCGCACCAGGACGTACTGGCGGTCCTGGCCGAGTACGGGCCGTGGCCGCCGGACAGCGTGATCTTCCACTGTTTCTCCGGGGACGCCGCGATGGCCGCCGTCTGCGCCGAGAACGGCTACCTGATGAGCTTTGCCGGAAACGTCACGTTCAAGAACGCGGACTCGCTGCGCGCGGCCGCGCTGACCGCCCCGGCCGAGCTGATGCTGGCCGAGACCGACGCACCGTACCTCACCCCGGTCCCGCACCGGGGCAAGCCGAACTCCCCGGCGCTGACCGCGCACACCATCCGCTTCCTGGCCGCCCTGAAAAACCTGGACCCGGCCGACTTCTGCGCCCGCCTCCAGGCCACCGGCCAGCGCGTCTTCGCCTGGTAACCGGGCCCCTCCCATGATCACCAGCGCCTCCCCCCACCCCCACCCGCACCGCCGCCCGGGCCTTCACCCTCGGGTCGCTTCATGATCACGGAAGTTTTCACCTACCAGGGCGGGTGCAAGTCTCCGCGATCATGCGTACGCGGGCGACCGGCCCGGGCGGCTTCGCCGGAAGGCGCGTCATGACCGAAGTGAGCCCGAAGGTGAGCAACGTGGTGCGGCTGCTCAGCGCCCGGGACATCCGCGGCCTGGCGGACCGGCTGGGGCTGCGGCCGACCAAGAAGCTCGGCCAGAACTTCGTCGTCGAACAGGGCAGCGTGCGCCAGATCGCCGCGCTCGCGAGGATTGGCCGGCACGACGCGATCCTCGAGGTCGGTCCCGGTCTCGGGTCGCTCACCCTCGCCCTCGTGGAGGCGGCCGTCTTGGCGGCCGGCCCGATGTTCTACGAGGGGGTATGCGGGACCGCGGTGCGCGACGGCGGGGGAGTGGCGCCGCCCGGGCCGCGGGACATCCCGCTGCGGCTGGTGGCGGTCGAGATCGACCCGGTGCTCGCGGCCGAGCTGCCGCGGACCATCGCCGGCCGCGCGCCCGACCTCGCGCCCCGGGTCCAGGTCCTGCTCGCCGACGCGCTCACGGTCATTGAACCGGAGCTCGGGGTGCCTTCGCCGACGGTGCTGGCGGCCAACCTGCCCTACAACGTGGCCGTGCCGGTACTCCTGCACCTGCTCGCGGTGCTGCCCGGACTGGAACGCGGGGTGGTCATGGTCCAGGCCGAGGTGGCCGAGCGGATGTGCGCGGGACCGGGCAGCCGTGTCTACGGCGTGCCGTCGGCCAAGCTGGCCTGGTACGCGGACGCCCGGCTGGCCGGGACGGTACCGCGCACGGTCTTCTGGCCGGTGCCCAACGTGGATTCCAAGCTCGTGGCCTTCACCCGGCACGACCCGCCGCCGACGGCGGCTAGCCGCCAGCAGGTCTTCGCGCTGATCGACGCCGCGTTCCGCCAGCGCCGTAAGACCCTGCGGGCCGCGCTGGCGGGCTGGGCGGGTTCGGCGGCGGAAGCGGAGCGGGTCCTGCGCGCGGCCGGGGTGGACCCGGGCGCCCGGGGCGAGACCCTGGCGGTCGCGGACTTCGCCCGCGTCGCCCAGACTGCCCTTCCGGGGACCAGGTAGCCCGGTTCTCCCGGCCGGGCCGGCTGAGCATCCGCGCGCTCCGCGGCGTTGCCGGAACCCAGTAGCCTCGATGCCTGTGACGAGTGTGACGGTACGGGTCCCGGCCAAGATCAATCTGCAGCTCGCGGTCGGGCCGCTGCGCCCGGACGGGTACCACGGCCTGGTGACCGTGTTCCACGCGATCTCGCTGTTCGACGAGGTGACCGTGGCGCCCGCCGGGCCGGACAGTAGCGGGCCGGACAGTGCCGGGCCGGACAGTGGCGGGATAGACAGCGTCACCGTCACCGGCGAGGGAGCCGCGGAGGTGCCCGTGACCGGGGACAACCTGGCCCTGCGGGCCGTGCGGGCGCTGCGGGACGAGCAGCGGCGCCGCGGTGCCGTGCCCGGGGCCGGGGTGGCGGTTGCCATCAGCAAGCGCATCCCGGTGGCGGGGGGCATGGCAGGCGGCAGCGCCGACGCGGCCGCGGCGCTGGTGGCCTGCAACGAGCTGTGGGACGCGGGGCTCTTCCCCGACGAGCTGAGGCAGGTCGCCGCGGCGGTCGGCAGCGACGTAGCCTTCGCGGTGGCAGGCGGGACCGCGGTCGGCCGCGGCCGCGGCGAGCAGCTGACCCCGGTGCTGGCCGCGCCCGTGCGCTACCACTGGGTCATCGCGCTGGCCGACGGCCAGCTGTCCACTCCCGCGGTCTACGGCGCGCTCGACCGGATGCGGGGCGCGGCGGCGGTGGCCGAGCCGGAGCTGAGCGCGGAGCTGATGAGCGCGCTGCGCGCGGGGGACGCCGTCCGGCTGGGCGCCGCTCTCGCCAACGACCTGCAGGCGCCCGCGGTCTCGCTGTTCCCGGCGCTGAGCCAGACGCTGTCGGCGGGCCGCGAGCTCGGCGCCCTGGGTGCCCTGGTATCGGGCTCGGGACCGAGCTGTTACTTCCTGGCCCGCGACGAGGACCAGGCCGCGGAGCTGGCGGCCGCGCTGTCCGGGGCCGGGGCCGGCCGCGCGGTGGTGCGGGCGGACGGCCCGGTCCCGGGGGCGTCCGTGGCCGGCTGACCTGGCCCTACGGCCGGGACCGGTATTCGACCGGCAGGCCCAGCCCGGTCACCCGGCCACCCAGCCGCCCGGTCACCCGGCCGCCGGTCACCCGGTCAGTTCGGTCAGCTCGAACCAGCGCTCCTCCAGGCTGGTCACGTCCGCCTCGAGCTGGGCGATCTCCTCCAGGCGCTTGTTCAGGCCCTGGTAGTCGGCGGGGTCGTGGTCACCCAGGGCGTTCTTCGCGCCGTCGATCTGCGCCTGCAGCCGGGCCAGGCGGCGCTCGACCGAGGCGACCTCCTTCTGCGCGTCGCGCCGGGCGGCACCGGACAGCGCCGGAGGGGCCGGGGCCGGGCCCGCGGAGCTGGCCGCCCCGGCCGGGCCGGCTGCCGTCCCCCTCGCGGTGGTGCCTCCCGCGACGGGGTCGGCCGCCGCGGACTCGGCCCGCGCCCGGAGCCGGAGGTACTCGTCGATGCCGCCGGGCAGGTGCCGCAGCCCGCCGTCCAGGATCGCGTACTGCTGGTCGGTGACGCGTTCGACGAAGTAGCGGTCGTGCGAGACCACCAGCAGCGTCCCCGGCCAGGAGTCGAGCAGGTCCTCGATCACCGCGAGCATGTCGGTGTCCATGTCGTTGGTGGGCTCGTCGAGAATGAGCACGTTGGGCTGGTCGAGCAGGATCAGCAGCAGCTGCAGCCGGCGCTGCTGGCCGCCGGACAGGTCCCGGACCGGGGTGGACAGCTGCGCGGTGGAGAAACCGAGCCGCTCCAGCAGCTGGCCGGGGGAAAGGTCCTGCGCCCTGGAGCCGCTGCCGATCGTGTAGCTGGCCCGGAGCCGGTCCAGGATGGCCCGGACCGGCTCGTCCAGGTGGTCCTCGAGATCACCCAGACGCTGGGTGAGGGCGGCGACCCGGACCGTCTTGCCCCGCCGGACGGTGCCCGCTGACGGCTTGACCGTGCCCGTGACCAGACCGAGCAGGGTGGACTTGCCGGCCCCGTTGACGCCGAGCACGCCGGTGCGCTCACCGGGCGCGATCCGCCACTCGATGTCGTGCAGCACCTCGGTGCCGTCGTAGCCGGCCGAGACGTCGAGCAGGTCGACGACATCGCGGCCGAGCCGGGCGACGGCCAGGGACTGCAGCGAGACCTTGTCCCGGATCTCGGGAACGTCGGCGATGAGCGCGTTCGCCGCCTCGATGTGGAACTTGGGCTTGGAGGTGCGGGCGGGTGCTCCGCGGCGCAGCCAGGCCAGCTCCTTGCGGGCCAGGTTCTGCCGCTTGGCCTCGGACGTGGCGGTCATCCGGTCTCGCTCGACGCGCTGCAGGATGTAGGCGGCGTAGCCGCCGTCGAACGGCTCCACGATCCGGTCGTGCACCTCCCAGGTGGCGTTGCTCACCTCGTCCAGGAACCAGCGGTCGTGGGTGATGACCAGCAGGCCGCCGGCGCTGGCGGGCCAGCGCCGCTTCAGGTGGCCGGCCAGCCAGGTGATCGCCTCCACGTCGAGGTGGTTGGTGGGCTCGTCCAGCAGCAGCACCTCCCACTCGCCGGCCAGCAGCCCGGCCAGGGTGACGCGGCGCCGCTGGCCGCCGCTGAGCCCGGCGACCGGGGCATCCCAGGGAATACCGGTCAGCAGACCGCGGATCACGTCGCGCACCCGGGCGTCGCCCGCCCAGACGTGCTCGGGCGTGTCCCCGACCACCGTCTCCGCGACCGTGAGGGTCTCGTCGAGCGTGTCGGCCTGGTCGAGCACCCCGATGCGGACCCCGCCGCGGACGGTGACCCGCCCCGAGTCGGGCCGCAGCCGCCCCGCGAGCATCACCAGCAGACTGGTCTTGCCGTCTCCGTTGCGGCCGACGACGCCGACCCGGTCGCCCTCGTTCAGGCCGAGGGTGACGGAGTCGAAGACCACCTTGGTGGGAAACTCGAGATGCAGGGCCTCAGCCCCGAGAAGATGCGCCATAGCACCTTCCAGGCTAGGCCATCGGCGCCGGCCTCAGCGCGGGACGGGATGGCCGCCCTCGTCGAAGGGCACCAGCAGCGTGCGCAGCAGTTCGGCCAGCAGGTCGCGCTGCTGCGGGCCCAGGCGGGACAGCAGCGCGTGCTCCCGCTCCAGCAGGTCGGCGAACGCCGCGTCCACCACTGCCTGGCCGCGCTCGGACAATGTGACCAGGACGCCGCGGCGGTCGCGGGGGTCGGGCTCGCGGGAAACCAGCCCGGCGGCGGCCAGCCGGTCGATCCGGTTGGTCATCGTGCCCGAGGTGACCAGGGTGGCCCGCAGCAGCGCCCCGGGAGTGAGCTGGAACGGCGGCCCGGCCCGGCGCAGGGCCGAGAGAACGTCGAATTCCCAGGACTCGAGACCGTGCGCGGCGAACGCGCCGCGCCGGGCAATGTCGAGGTGCCGCGCCAGCCGGGAAACCCGGCTCAGCACCTGGAGCGGCGCGACGTCGAGATCCGGCCGCTGCTGCCGCCACGCCGCGACCAGGTCGTCGACCTCGTCCCGCTCCTCGCCGGTGAGTTGACCCATCCGCACAGCCTATCTCTTGACGTCAAGATGCTTGATCAACTGCTGGTATCTTGATATCGAGATACCAGCCGCCCGGCCGTATTCGGCAAACGAGCGGGGTGAAGAACAGGCATGACGGAGGACGACAGCATGTGGGATGCCCGGCAGTACCTGCGGTTCGGCGGCGAGCGCGCCCGCCCCTTCTTCGACCTGGTGGCGCAGGTCGGCGCGGTCAGTCCGGGTTACGTGGCCGACCTGGGCTGCGGTCCCGGCAACCTCACCGCCGCCCTCGCCCGGCGCTGGCCCGGGGCGACGGTCACCGGGGTGGACAACTCGTCCGAGATGATTGCCGCCGCGCGGGCGTCCCAGGCGGGGTCCGGGCTCATGTTCGCCCTCGGCGACGTCCGGGACTGGCGGCCGCAGCGCCCGCTGGACGTGCTCGTCTGTAACGCCGTGCTGCAGTGGGTGCCCGGGCACCAGGAACTGGTGGCGCGCTGGGCCGGGCTGCTGGCCCCGGACGGCTGGCTCGCCTTTCAGCTGCCGGGCAACTTCGACCAGCCCAGTCACGGACTCGTCCAGGAACTGGCGCGTTCCCCGCGCTGGCGGGACCTGCTCGGCGGGGCAGAGCTGAACCGGCAGGCGGGCGATCCGGCGGACTACGTGGCGTTGCTCGCGAGGCCCGGTTACCAGGTAGACGCGTGGGAGACCAGTTACCTGCATATACTCCAAGGGGAGAATCCGGTGCTGGAGTGGACTAAGGGCAGCACGCTCCGACCGGTGCTCGCGGCTCTCGACGCGGAGCAGGCCGACGACTTCGTCGCCGAGTACGGGGAACGGCTGCGGGAGGCTTATCCGCTGCGGCCGTTCGGCACGGTGTTTCCGTTTCGCCGGGTGTTCGCCGTAATCCACCGCACAGACTCCCAGCTTTAACCGGACTATTCCTATGGAGTTACTAGGGAAAGCGTGGCATGATCTTTTCCGTGCAGACAACCCCCATCGCTGACCAGCAGGTTCTTACGCCCCGGCAGCTCGCCGCCGAGGTGCGGCGGCTCACCGCTGCCCCGGCCGAGTGGGTGGCCCGGGTTCGCCTCGATCCCGAAGGGCGATGGTACGAGCAGATCCGGGTCAGCGACGCGTACGAACTGTGGCTGATCAGCTGGCTGCCCGGCCAGTCCACCGGGTTCCACGATCACGGCGGGGCCAACGGGGCGTTCGGCGTGATGTGGGGCCAGCTGGACGAGCACCTGGTGCGCCGGGACGCGGTTACCTCGAGCGCGCGGCCGCTCACGGCCGGGAAGGTACGCTCCTTCGGGCCGCACCACGTGCACGACGTGCGGAATACCTCGGGCGGCTCCGTCGCGGTCAGCGTGCACGCGTACTCGCCCCCGCTGTCCGCGATGACCAGGTACGATCTCACGCCGGAAGGGCTCAGGCCGTTCCGGACCGAAGGAGCAGACGACTGGTGAACGCCGATCTTTCCGAGGGGCGACCCTCCGCGGCCGCCGGCACCCGGCCGGCGGGCGCCCAGTCCATCGCCGAAATCCTGGCCGCCGCCCGGTCGCGGCTGACCCGGGTCACCCCGGAGCAGGCATTCGCCGAGGTCGGAGCGGGAGCGCGGCTCATCGACATCAGGCCCGCCGGGCAGCGGGCCGCCACCGGAGAGATCCCCGGCTCGGTGGTGATCGAGCGGAATCACCTGGAGTGGCGGCTCGACCCGGCCAGCGACGCCCGGCTGCCCTGGGCCAGCGGCTACGACCTGCGCCCGATCGTGATCTGCATGGAGGGCTACACGTCGAGCCTGGCCGCCGCGGCGCTGATCGACCTCGGCTTCAGCCAGGCGACCGACGTGGCCGGCGGCTACCAGGCCTGGAAGGCGGCGGGACTGCCCACCGCCCCGGCCGCCGAGCACACCGCCGTGATCGCCCCCGGGGCGTCGGCCGGCGGCTAAGGCGGGCGCCTGGTACCCGGGCCTAGGCCCGGGCGTCCAGCTGGGCCAGCCCGCTCCAGGCCAGGTCGATGAGGTTGGCCGCCACCTCTTCGATCTCGGGCTTGCGTGCGTCCAGCCACCACTGGCCGGTAAAGGCGACCATGCCCACCATCATCTGGGAGTACATCGGGGCCAGCTGCGGGTCACGGCCGCGGGACTGCAGAAAGGCAGCCATGATGTTGTCCACCTGGCCTGCGATGTCGGCCAGCAGGGTGCCGTAAGTGCCGCTCCCGGGTCCTGGGCTCGAGTCGCGCACCAGGATCCGGAAGCCGTCCGCATTGTCTTCGATATAGCGGAGCAGGGAAACCGCCGCCGCCTCGAACTTGGGCTTGGAGTACGGGCCCTCCGACAGCGCCATGGTCACCGCCGTCAGCCGCTCGACCTCACGGTCCACCACCACCGCGTACAGGCCTTCCTTGCCGCCGAAGTGCTCGTACACCACGGGCTTGGACACGCCCGCCTGAGCGGCGATCTCTTCGATGGAGGTGCCGTCGAATCCCCGCTCGGCGAACAGCCGCCGCCCGATGTCCAGGAGCTGCTGCCGCCGTTCCAGGCCGGTCATCCGCTTCCTGACAGGTCTGGGGGATTGTTCGGTCACCTAATCATCATCCGTTATGCCACGGCCTGCTCACGCTGGCCGGCCGGCTTTGCCGCTGGTTCGTTACGCTTCGTCATCCCGCCCAGGCTGCGCGTTGCGCCGTCCGCGCGCTTGGCGTTCATCCGGACCTCATCCGGCCAGCGCACGTCGTAGGCCCAGCCCGCCTTCTCGAACCACCGGATCACCCGGGCGGACTGGTCGATCTGGCCCTTGAGGGCACCGTGCCGGGCGCAGGTCGGGTCGGCGTGGTGCAGGTTGTGCCAGGACTCGCCGAAGGAGGCGATGGCCAGCCAGGAGACGTTGACCGAGCGGTCACGGGACCGCCAGGCGGTGTTGCCCCAGGTGTGGCAGATCGAGTTGATCGCCCAGGTGACGTGGTGCAGCAGGGTTACCCGGACCAGGCCGGCCCAGAAGAACGCCTCGACGGCGCCGTGGAAGGACATCGACCAGAGGCCGCCGGCCAGCGCGGGGCCAAGGAGCGAGACCGCGACGATTCCGGGGAACCACCGGTCCACCCGGCGGATGTTCTTGTCGGCCAGCAGGTCGGGCGCGAACTTCGGCTGCGAGGTCTGGTTCTCGTCCAGCAGCCAGAGGAAGTGCGCCCAGAGCAGGCCCTTGGCCAGCGCCTTGGTGTCGTCCCCGTAGCGCCAGGGCGAGTGCGGGTCGCCCTCCTTGTCGCTGTACTTGTGGTGCCGCCGGTGGTCGGCCACCCAGGTGACGACCGGGCCCTGCATGGCCATGCTGCCCGCGATCGCCAGCGCGACCCGCAGGCCGGTCTTGGCCTTGAACGAGCTGTGGGTGAAGTACCGGTGATAGCCGACGGTGATGCCGAGCCCGGAGATCCAGTAGAAGACCGCCGCGATCACCACGTCATGCCAGTTCAGGCCCCAGCCCCAGGCGAACGGGATGGCCGCGGCCAGCGCCAGCATCGGGAGGAAGACGAATACGCCCACCGTGATCTGCTGAGCCCGGCTCATCGGCGCCTCGTCGAGGTCGGGCACGGCGCCCCGGCGCAGCAGCGGCGCGGCGCTCGGGTCCACCGAGAGGGCCGTGTCCTCGCTGACCACGAGAGTGTCTGGCTCGCGGGTGGCTGTATGTGCGTCCGTAGTCCTTGCCATGATCTCCCCTGGGGGTAGGGCGCCCTCGGGCGACTGCCTTGTACGCTTACGTAACCGTAGCCTACGGAACCGTAGGTTGCGCAAGAGGTCCTCGCTGAATTCTTCAATATTCCCAGGTTAAGGACTTATTCAGCGGACCTCTCAAGCCTGGCTGCTGCCCCGTTTCGGCGTGTCTAGTCCAGCACTGCCGTGCGGTCTCGTTCCCGGTAGAGTTGGAGGCAGCGATCCCGGATCGTCTAGTGGCAGGACTGCGGCCTTTGATGCCGCCTACGGAGGTTCGACCCCTCCTCCGGGAGCCTTCAAGGGTTCGGATCCCTCCCCGTCCAGCGAGGCGTCGGGCGTCCGGTGTATCCAGCTACACCGAGCCATAGGCCGGATCTGCCGTGATGGCCGACATCCAGCCTTCGATACTGCGGTAAAGGTCTCCGCTACGACGCACATAGACGATGAGGCAGCCGTGGTAGGCCTCGCCGGTGTTCTTGCGAACGGTCTTGGGGTTGTGCCGCTTTAGTGTGACCTTGCGGAATTGATCTGCTGGGGCTCCGGTCACCTCGGCCCAGAACCGCTGCGCCGCTTCGACGTCGGCACTTTCGTGGACGTGGACCCTGAAGACCAGGTCGGCGTGCTGAATGCCTGCGACGTCCAGGAAGCGCAGGAAGAAGCGAATCAGCCCAGGGTCGCTGTTCATGAAGGTCACGTGGACCCCGGTCTGGCGCCACGGCTTGGCCTTGGTGCCCTCGCACCAGTAGGCGATAGCTCCCGCGATGAGGATCTCGCGCTCGGTCAGCTCCCCGATCTCACGGGTGGCTGCTTCCCGGAACTCCTTCCTGGATTCCTCCCGGGACGCGTACTCGCCCTCCCAGTAACGGCGCAGGCCGGCCAGGGACCGCTTCC
>DASWUW010000851.1:0-3454 GCA_036406335.1 Trebonia sp. | reverse complement strand
CGGGACGTGGCCGTGGCGCTGCGGACGGTGCTGACCGGAGACCAGTGGGCCGCCCGCAGCGCGGCCGGCGTCAAGTGGGCCGCGCAGCACGTCTGGCCGGCCAAGGCGGCCGCCGCTACCCGGATCTACGAAGAGGTCACCGGACGGATGCCGTCTCCCGCGCTAAAGGACGGGATCAGCGGCCCGCGCTGATCTCGCCGGCCCGCTGGCTGGGGACCTCGTCGTCGGGCACGACCAGTCCGGCCGGCCCGGCGGCCGGACTGAGTGCTTCCCGCGGCGCCGGAGCTGAAGGAGCCGGAACGGCCAGACCCGCCCGCCTGCTCCGCCGCTGGGCCACCACCGGCACGACCAGCAGCGACGCGGCGGCCGCGACGTCCAGCAGGTACGGCGAAGGGTTGGTAATGCCGTCCTCGGTGAAGGACGCGACCAGGCCGTACACGGTAAAGAACAACACCAGCGCGCGGTTCACCCCCCGGACTTGGACAAAGGCGGCCACGAGCAGGAACAGCAGGATCAGACCGCAGATGGTAGCGCCGAAAAGCCCCTGATCCTGGTAGGCATCGAGCCAGTTGCTGTCGATCGGCAGCCCGCGGAACGAGCCGTTGGACAGGCCGAACCCGAAGATCATCTCGAACCGGTCCCGCGGGAAGGCGAGCAGCGGCCCCCAGAAGTCGGTGCGCCCGGTCAGGTTGCTCAGCTGCTTCGTTCCCTCGCCGCGGGCCAGCCAGGACGTAATCGCAGAGGCCGCCGCGACGTAGATCAGCAGGGCGGCGCCGACCGCGATGGCGAAGGTTTTGCGGACCCGGCGCGTGGTCGGCATCAGGCTCAGCCCGCCCACGACGATCCCGACCACGCCCGCCAGCAGCGCCGTTCTGGTGTGGGTGAGGATCAGGACGGCGAACGAAATGAGGACGATGGTGACTGCGCGCTTCCCGCGCATCAGGCCGGCGAACCAGAGAATAACCGTGATCCCCATGGCCACCGCCGCGTAGTGCGCTACCTGGGTCGACGGACTGGGCCAGATGATGTCACTCAGCCTGCCGTTGTCCAGCGCTTTCCCCGGGGAGATACAGAACCCGACGACCACCGTGCAGACCACGAAAAACAGTGAGTTCAGGTAATAACGGAGCAGCAGCAGGCCGTCGCGCCCGCGCCCCCAGTAGGGAGTCAGCAGCCAGAGCACGGCGACGAAATCAAGCACCCGGAAGGTCCGGAACGCGGTGCCCTTCGGGTACTGCGCGGCGAACGCGGTCATGACCGCCTCGAGCGCCATCAGGCTGACCAGGCACAGGAAAACATTCGGGCGGAACTGCAGCTTCCGGTTGACCGACAGCGCCAGGAGCAGGGCCAGCGGGAGCGCGGCCTGCCCGATGAGCTTGCCCACCGAATTGGGAATCGGCACGATGGACAGCGTCTTGTCGTAGGGCATGACGTTGAACAGCAGCAGCGCCCAGGTAGCGGCCACCCGGCGCCGCAGCCGGCGCTCGTGCTGGCCGGTCTCCAGCACCCGGTCGACGCTGCGCGACCGGGGACGGTATCGGGCCGCGGCCGGAGCGCTCAATTCACCGCACCGCGCTCAGGCTGACCGAACCGACGCTGTCGTCATTGGTGTCCGCCCCCAGCAGCACGGCCGACGTGAGATGGACACCAGCGTCTCTGATCATCTCACCGGTCGCGTAGAGCTTCGCCGCCGTCGACACCCCGGCGGTCACCACCGCCACCGCCTCGCTCGTCCAGCTAGCGAGGTGGTCGGCGCCGACCGCCACGTCTACCGTGGCCAGCGTGATGACCAGGTCCGCTTTGGTGAAGGCGGTCTCGATGTCTTTGTCGGCGGCCGCGTCTGACGCCTGGCGGGCCAGCGGGCCGACCGGAGCGGGATTTCCCGGTTCCATGACCGCCAGCACGATGCGGTCCTGGGTCACGGTCACCGCGTGGATACCCGGTTTCTCGATGCCCAGCTGGCCGGCCAGCACTCCGCCGGAAAGGTCGGCCACCAGGACGTGCTTGCCGTCGTGCACGTAAGAGCGGGCCAGCTCGGTGACCACGGCCGCGGCCGCCGGGGCATTGTCAACGGCAACCAGCGCCAGCGTCGCGGTGCCCTGGGGCTTGGCCGGCACCACGGTGCGCAGGTACCCGACCAGGCGGCCGGTCTCACCGCCAGCCTTGGCCGTCTGTCCGCGCCGGAACCGCGACTTGCCTCCGGGGCCGGCCGTTGCCACGCTCATCCGCACCGGAGCGCCGATCGCGTCGGCGATGTCGGAGCGCCGCCGCAGCCGGTCGGTCACGATAGCCCGGATGGCGAGGATGCCGATGCCGAGCACCAGCCCGCCCAGCAGGCCGCCGACGACGTACTCGAGCAGGAGCTTCTTCACCGAGTGGGACAGGGCCGGGGAGCTGGTGCTGAGCACGTCGCTGCCCGAGATCATGGCCGCGGACGAGGTGCGCGCGGTCGCCTGGCTCGCGGCCACCGAGGCCTGCAGTGCGGACAGACTGGCCTGGGCGCTGACCAGCTGCGCCTGCAGGGTTGCCTTCTGGCTGCCGGCCGCCGAGCTGATCTGCTGGTTGAGCGTATCGACCTTCTGCTGAGCCTGGTCCACCTGCTGGTTCTGCGCCGCGAACTGGGTCTTCTGCTGGTCGTTGAGCGTCTTGGCCCGGTACTGGAGGAACTCTTCGGCCAGCAGCGTCGCCCGCTGGGTGGCGACGGCGGCCGTTTTAGCGTTGACCGCGATCGTCAGCACCTGGTTGCTGGTCGCGGTGACCGTATAGGTCTTGAGGAAGTCAGCCGGGGTCTCGCTCAGGCCCAGCTTGCTGATCACCGTCGCGGCCAGCGTCGGCGACGCGGCCAGCAGCGCATTGGTCGCCTGCTGGGTCATCTGGTCCTGTGACGTGTCGTTGGTGATCAGGACCTGGTCCACGACCTGGTAACTGGGCTTGGTCAAGACGAACAGCGCGCCGCCGAGCACCAGGCCCACGACGGCCGCGAGGCAGAACACCCGCTTGCCGCGCCTGATCGCCGCGCTGATGTCGCCCAGGCTGATCAGCCGGGTCCGCGGGCTGTCGCCGGGCAGCGCGTCCGCGTCCGCGAGGTCTTCGTAGCGGCCCTCTCCGGCCGGGAAGTCCTCGTAGTGCCAGCGGGACCCCGCGGCGTCCTCGGCCAGCTCCCGTTCCCCGAGGCCGGCGGCAACGCCGGCCTGCTGCTCTGCGTCGTTCACTGTCGGATCTCCGTTGCTGCGCCATTGAGGGCGGTCGCGCCGTTGAGGCGCTTGACCGCGGTCGGCCGGATCGCCACGGCCGGCCGCGGGCCGAGCCCGCGGGTGAGGTCACCGGGCTCCGGGTCGGCAACGACGATCCCCTTGATGCGGCCGCCGGACTCGGTCACCGCCGCGGCGGTGCGGGCCAGCTGCAGCCCGGTCACCGTGCCGGCCGACACCGCGAGCACTACCGGGGCCACCCG
>DASWUW010000850.1:0-1934 GCA_036406335.1 Trebonia sp. | reverse complement strand
GCGGGTATTCGGGTCACGCCCCTTTGGTTGCAACCGTGAATAATTGAAAATGCAAGATTGCGCAATGTGCCGTTCTTCGCTGACCTGCCCTCGCCGAGAGAACGCTGTGGTTTACGGGAGTGCTGGGGCAGCGGCAGGGCGGGTGGTCGGCCGTGGCCGCCTTGGCCCTACGGTAAGAACTCAGCGACGGAAGAAACGGGGAACGATGAAGCTGCTCTACAAGCCGGTAAGCATCCTGGTCAGCGTGCTTGGCGGGATCCTGGCCGGGGCCATCTTCAAGCAGATATGGAAGCTGGCGGCCCACGAGGACGACACGCCGAAAGCCACCGACATCCGGCGGGGCTACGGAGAAGTGCTGCTCGCCGCCGCACTCCAAGGCGCGATCTTCGCCCTGGTCAAGGCCGCGCTGGACCGCGGCGCGGCCCAGGCGACCCTTAAGCTGACCGGTTTCTGGCCGGGCACGGGCAACGACCCGGAGGACACCGGGAAAGAGGCCGCGGCGAAGGCGAAGGCCTGAACCCGGGGTCAGCAGAACCAGGCCCTGGCTGGACCGCGGATTCCGGGCATCCGGACGCGGGCGAGGAATTAGCGTGCTTCCTGAGGGAAGGCAGTGGTCATGAATGATCGTTTCTCCCGTTGGCCCGGGAAGCTGGCCCTACCCGCGAAGCTGGGCCCGGCCGCGGCCTGGGCTGGTGCCGCTGCCGTCTACGCCGCCGCGCAGGGGCTGTCCGCCTGGGCCGGGCAGCGCGCGGCCGGGCAGGGCACCCGGCCGCAGTACGGCGAGTTCCGGCGCCCGGCGTTCGCGCCGCCCGGTGCGGTCTTCCCGGTCGCGTGGACGGCGCTAAACCTGACCACGGCCACCTCGGCCTGGCGGATCTGGCGGGCGGCGGAGCCGGAGGCGGCCCAGCCGTCCCGCGGGGAGATCCTGACCTGGTGGGCCGCCGCCGTGGTGGTCCGCAGCGGCTACGTGCCGCTGGCCTTCGGCCACCGTCGCCTGTGGGCCGCCACCGCCGACGCCGCGCTGCTGTGCGGGGTTATGACCCGCTACGCCGTGCTGGCTCGCCGCATCGACCAGACGGCGGCGCTGCTGGCGCTACCCGAGGTCGCCTGGACGGCCTTCGCCACCGTGCTCGCCGCCGCGATCGCGGCGGGCAACGGCAGCTGAGGGGCCGCGCTCAGCGGCGCCCGCTGGGGTTGTCGCCGTAACGGCGGCGGAACTGCTCGACCCGGCCCGCGGTGTCCACCACGCGGGACTTGCCGGTGTAGAACGGGTGGCTGGCGGACGAGATGTCCACGTCGATGACGGGATAGGTGTTGCCGTCTTCCCACTCGACCGTCCGGTCGCTGGTCCGCGTGGACTTGGTCAGGATGGCGAAGTCGGCTGACCGGTCCCGGAAGACAATGGGATGGTAATCGGGGTGAATATCTGGCTTCATGGTCAGCCTCCTGCTCGCCGGGATACGGGCTCAAACACGCCCGGGTCCGGAGTTGTTCCGCCGCCGGTAGTAGCGTGGTCGCATGGCCACTGAGACGCAGCACGACAAGACCGTTACCGAGCCCGGGCCGACGGTCTTCGTCCTTTTCGGGGCGACCGGAGACCTGGCCGCGCGCATGGTGATTCCCGCCTTCTACCGGCTGGCGCGCGAAGGGCTGCTGCCCAAGGAGTGGCGGCTGGTGGGCAACGGCCGCGGCGACGTAGCCCACGAGGATTTCCGCGGCCACGTCCGCGAGGTGCTCACCCAGTCCGACGGCGAGCCGAAGGCACAGGAATGGGACGCCTTCGCCGAGCGGCTGTTCTTCGCCGGCGGCGGCTTCAACAGCGACGACCCGGGCAGCCTGATCGAGGTAATCGGCAAGGCCCGCAAGGCGGTGGGCGACAACTCGCAGCTGGTGCACTACCTGGCCGTCCCGCCGGTCGCCTTCACCGACCTGAC
>DASWUW010000849.1:0-5654 GCA_036406335.1 Trebonia sp. | reverse complement strand
GGCCGCGGCGGCCAGGGCGGGCTCGTCGATGAGGCCGATGGTGCCGGGCGCCACGAAGAACAGCCGGGCCTCGTCCCGGTTGGACCCGGTCAGCAGCGGCACGCCGCTGCCCTGGCCCGCGGCGAAGGCGGTCAGCGGCGCGGCGGGCAGCGAGCTGCCGTCGACGACGGGCGCGAACGGCAGCAGGCTCAGCGCCAGCTGGCCCCAGCGGGCCGGGTCGGGGGCGGTCTGCACTTCGACGACCAGGTCGGAGGCGGCCTGCACGAGCTTGTCCAGCGGGACCGCGGTGATCGACTCCCGGTCGGCGGGCACCCCGAGCGCTTCGGCCAGGTACCCGGCCACGGTGCGGCCGTCCTGGCTGCTGAGCGTGTGCGCGGCGGCACCGCTCTGCGTGATGGCCTGGGCGAACAAGCCGTCGGAGAGCGGCATCGCCAGCAGCGTGGTCACGCTCATCGCTCCGGCCGACTCGCCCGCGACGGTAACCCGGGCCGGGTCGCCGCCGAAGGCCGCGATGTTGTCCCGCACCCAGCGCAGGGCCGCCAGCTGGTCAAGCAGGCCGAGGTTGGCGACGCCGTCGTCGTGGTCACCTTCGTCGTGGCCACCGTTACCGTCACTGTCACCGTTACCGTCGAGGAACAGGAAGCCCTCCGCGGCCAGCCGGTAGTTGATGGTCACGCAGACCACGCCGTCCCGGGCGAAGGCGGTGCCGTCGTACTCGCCCACCGATCCTGACCCGTTCATAAACGAGCCGCCGTGGATCCACACCAGCACCGGCAGCCCGGTGGCGCCCGGGTCGGGCGTCCACACGTTCAGGTTCAGGCAGTCGTCCCCGGCGATCACCACCTCGGGGAACAGCTCGGTGTACTGCGGCGGGTAGTCGCCCTTGGGCACCGTCGGCCCGTACGCGGTCGCGTCCCGCTCCCCCGTCCAGGGCAGCGCCGGCTGAGGCGGCCGCAGCCGGCGGGCACCGAACGGCGGCGCCGCGTAGGGGACGCCGAGAAACGCGGACACACCGTCCCTGGTCTTCCCGCGCACGAGGCCGTCACTGAGCCGGACCACCGGCGGCTGCGTCATCTCACTCATCCGTAGCTCCGTCGCAACGTTTTGGTCGATACGTTGCCCACGCTCTCCCGGCGGGCGGTGCCTGTCAAGGCAACCGGTTTCAGCCGGCCACGAGCTCGTAGACGTTACCGTCGGGCCCGCGGAAATGCTGCCACGTCGGCCCCGGCTCGCCCAGCAGCTCGATGCCCGCCGCTCTCAGCTCGTCCACGGCCGCGGGCAGGTCACGGACGGCGAAGCCGGTCACCGGGCCGGTGGTGAAATGCTCCTTACCCGGGTAGCGGTCGCCGAAGATCTCGACGTGCCGCCCGTCCGGCAGCTCGAAAACCCAGAAATCCGCTGCCCTGTGCACCGGTCTGAGGCCGAGAACATGCTGGTAGAAGTGCGCCAGTTCACTGGATCGGTGCGTTCGGGTGCCGCACCAGCCAAGGCCTGTGATCTCCATGCCTGCCAGTATGAAAGTCCCGGCAAAAAGATGCCAGGTTACTGGTCGCGCCGGCCCGCGGCGGCCTGAGCCAGAAGTTCCAGGCGCACCAGCGACGCGGTCATGGCGTCGCGCCAGCCCTCGCCCTCCCGAACGGCCTGGCGCAGGTCCTCCGGAGAACGGCTGCAGTCGAACGTCTCGGTCACCAGGGTGGCGCCGGGGGCCGGCTCGCGAACCATGGCCGAGCCGTCGATCAGCGGATGGTTCGCGGAGTCGCAGAGCATCACGGAAATCTTCCCCCACCAGGACGGGTAAAAGTCTCCGTGGACAGGAAAGCCTCCGTGATCAGGGTGCGGGGGGACGGGCAGCAGGTATTACGGCGGTATTGAGGTGGGGTGGGCAGCCCGGTGGGGCGGCTGGTACCGGGACGGGTTCGCCGCTGGCTGCTGCCCCCGATGGAATACTGAGGCCGTGACGAAGATCGCGATTCTGGACGATTACCTCGGCGTGGCCTTGGAGTACGGCGACTGGTCGGCGCTGCCGGGCGACGCCGAGGTCACCGTGTACCGGGAAGCGATCCCGCCGGAACGGCTGACCGAAGAACTGCGGGACTACGAGATCGTGGTCATCACCCAGCAGCGGGCGCGCTTCCCGCGCCAGGTCCTCGAGGACCTGCCCAACCTGAAGCTGCTGGTCTGCAACGGCCGTACCAGCAACGTCATCGACCACGAGGCCCGGATCGAGCGGGGCATCCTGCTCTGCGGCACCGCCGAGACCGAGCCCGGCGCCAGCGCTCCCCCGGCCGGCTACCAGGCCTCGTCCGGCTTGCCCGCGCCGTCGGAGATGGCCTGGGCACTGATCTTCGCCGTGGCCAAGCGGACCGGCGTCGAGGACCGGGTTATCCGGGCCGGCGGCTGGCAGACCGGCTTCCCGGTCTCGCTCAGCGGGAAGACGCTCGGCCTGCTCGGGGCCGGCCACCTGGGCGGCGCGATGGTCCCGGTGGCCAGGGCACTGGGCATGAACGTGGTGGCGTGGAGCCAGAACCTCACCGAGGAACGCTGCGCCGAGCTGGGCGTGACCAAGGTCAGTAAGGACAAGCTGCTGACCTCGGCCGACGTGCTGGGGGTGTTCCTGGTTTTCTCCGAGCGCTCCCGCAACACGCTGCGTACCGGCGACCTGGCCAGGATGAAGCCGGGAGCCATACTGGTGAACATCTCCCGCGGTCCCATCGTCGAGGAGCGGGCCCTGATCGGGGCGCTCAGTTCCGGCCACCTCGGCGGCGCCGGCCTGGACGTCTACGACCGCGAGCCGCTCCCCGCGGGCCATCCGTTCCGGTCGCTGGACAACGTGGTCGTCACCCCGCACATCGGCTACGTCACCGAGCAGATGTTCCGCACCACCTGGCCGCGGATGGCCCAGGATGTCGCGGCGTACCTGGCCGGAGCGCCGATCCGGGTGGTCACCGACCCGGCCGACTGCCCGCCGATGGCTCCGCAGTAGACACTGATGGCTCCGCAGTAGAGGCCGATAGCTTCGCAGTAGCGGCCGGACCCGGCTAGCCGAGGTGCTCGGTCGAGACCTGGCGCGTGACCGCCTTGCTCAGCGCGTTCACCTCGGCCAGCATCCACGACTGGTAGGTGTAGCCAGGGGTGGGCATGGTCTCGTAGACGCCGACCACCGGAATGCCGTTCTGCTGCGCCAGCTTGATGCAGGACTCGGTCAGCGAGTCGGTGACCTGCTGGTTGTAGAGGAACACCTTGACCTTGTGCTGGGTGAAGAGCGACTTCTGGATGGCCACGTCCTGCGGCGAGGGGTCGGTGCCGTTCATGACGTCGGCCTGGAAGGTCCACGGGGTCAGGTTGTCCGCGCCGGCCGCCTGGAGCAGGTAGTCGGCCACCGGCTCCGTCGTCGCCACCGGGGTGCCCGGGTGCGCCGTCTTGAACGCGGCGACGGCCCGGTCCCAGGCGGCCAGGCTGGCGGTGAACGCGGCCGCGTTGGCCCGGTAGTAGGCGGCGTGGGCCGGGTTGAGCTGGCCCAGGTCGGCCGCGATCGCGCCGGCCACGGCGGGCATGGTGGCGGGCTGGTACCAAAGATGCGGGTTGGGCGTACTGCCCGGCAGTCCGAGCAGCTGCTGGACGTCGATGACTTTGCGCCCGTCGGCCGGCGCGGCGTTCTCGATCGTGGTAGCCCAGTCGTCGTAGCCGGCGCCGTTCTGCACGATCAGCCCGGCGGCGCTCATCCGTCGGGCGACGGCGGGGCTCGCCTCGAACGTATGGGGGTCCGTATTCGGGTTGCTCATGATCGCCGAGACCCGCACGTACTTGCCGCCGACCTGGGCGATCACGTCGGCGTACTCGTTCTCGGCCCCGATGGCGGTGACGGTGGTGCTGGACGCGGCAGCGGCGGCCTGGCCGGCCGAGGAGCCGGCCGAGGAGGCCGACGACGAGCAGGCGCTCGCCAGCAGGGCCGCCGCGAGCGGCCAGGCAACGGCGAGGACACCGGAGCGGTTGCGCATGACCTGGTACTCCCGGGGGAAGCGCCGCGAGGCGACGGTTAATGAAAATGAATACCGTTATGATAATCATTTTCATTAACTGAGCGCAAGCGGGACCGCCGAACGGCCGGGGGCAAGCCCGAGCCGGCCCGGGGACGGTCCGGACGGCCGGGGGCGGTCCGGACGGCCGGAGGCGGCGGGGGCGGCCGGAGGCGGCGGGGGCGGTCCGGGGCGGTGGGGGCCGTCCGGGTGCTCAGGGGCGGGGAAGCCCGAGGCGGTTCTCGTAGAGGCGGGCGGCGTTCTCGCCCATGATCTTGCGGCGCAGCTCCGGGGGGACCGCGGCCGGGAGCGCCTTGGCGGGCGAGTCGAAGTCCCAGTGGGGGTAGTCCGAGGAGAACATCACCCGGTCGGTCATCTGGGCGAACTCGATCGACTGGACCAGGTGCCGGGGGTTGTCGGGTTCCTCGACCGGCTGGGTGCTCAGCCAGAAGTGCTCGCGGAAGTACTCCGACGGGAGCCGGCGGAGCCGGGGCGCGTCGTCGCCGGCCATCTCGTAGGCGGCGTCCATCGCCCACTGCAGCGGCCCGGACCAGGTCAGGCAGGCCTCCACCAGCGCCACCCGCAGCCGCGGGTAGGCGTCGAAGACGCCCTCGCAGATCAGGCTCATCGCCAGCCGCTCGACCGGCATGTGCAGCCAGACATGCTGCTCGAAGTAGTACGAGGGAGCCCCGCTGCCGCGGTACTGGTTCCCCGGGGTCCCGCCTACGTGGCACATCGCGACCAGGCCGGCCGCCTCGGCCGCGGCGTAGATCGGCCAGTACTTCCGGTCCCCCCACTCGCTCTGGTTGTCGCCGCGCACCATCACCTGGACGAAACGCGGGTCGCCGGCGAAGCGCTCGATCTCCGCCACCGCCAGGTCGGGTGAGTCGAAGGGCACGTTGAGGCTGCCGCGCAGCCGCGGGTCGCGGTCCAGCCACTCCTGCGCCAGCCAGTCGTTGACCGCCCGGCACAGCGCCGCCTTGTACTCGGCCGGGCCCTCGAGCACGAACGTGAGCGGGATAAGGACGGCGATGTCGGTGTCGTACTCCTCCAGCAGCTGGGTCCGCAGCACCCCGAGGTCGCTGCCGGGAAAGCCGCCGGGGACGGCGGCGTCGATCCGGAAACCGCCGTTGCGCCAGCGCGGGTAGTCCCGGACAACGCGGGCCCGGCCCCGCCCGGCCTGCTCGTTGGAGTACCGGGTGCGCCACGGCTCGGGCAGCCGGGGCAGGATGTCGCGGACCAGGAACAGCGGGTGCACGTCCGCGTCGATCAGCAGCGTGGTCACCGGGCGGGCGGAGCCGGCCCGGCCGCGGGCCCTGGTCTCGGCGGCGGCAGCCGCCTGGTGGCCGGTCACCGTCATGCCTGCGTCTCCCTCAACTCATCACCGGACCGGGGAGTCATCGACGACCACGTAGTCCTGTTCCACCGACACCGGTATCGTCTCGGCCACGTAGGGGCCGGGGACGCGGCCGTCGGGCCGCGCCTGCCCGTCCGCCGGGCTCCCGTCCGCCGGGTGAAGCTCGCGGCCGGGCAGCACGTTCACGTCGTAGGTGTGCACGGCCAGGTTGCCGCGCCCGGGCCCCATGAACGACTGCCCGGTGGCCAGGTCGTACTCCCAGCCGTGCCAGGGACAGGCGA
>DASWUW010000848.1:0-3175 GCA_036406335.1 Trebonia sp. | reverse complement strand
CCTGGTCGGGCTGGCCGGCGACCGGGTCGACATCCTGGTCAACAACGTCGGCGGGGCGCCCCCGCGGACCGCGGGCTTCCTCGCCATCACCGACGAGCTGCCGACCGTGCTCGCCTCTGTAGACGCCGGTCCGTTATTGCTCATAACCGATATCGCTGAATGCTGATACTGACCTATTATTGGCCTATGGTGATACGGCAGGACGAGTACCTGGTGACCACGGCCCGCGACCTGGGCGCGGCCGTGAAGCACTTCCGGGCGGCCGCCGGAGTGACTCAGGAAGCGGCGGCCGAAGCGATGGGCGTCGGCCAGCCCTATCTCTCGTCGCTGGAGGCCGGCAAGTTCAGCCGCTCGCTGACCCACGCGCTGCGGCTGCTTCGTTTCGTCGGCTGCGAGGTCATCGTCAGGCCGGGCACCCCTCGTGGCTGAACGGCTTATCGCCTGGCTGCACGGTACGCCGGTCGCGGCGCTGACCCGGGCGCCAGAGTTCCGCATCCGGCTGGAGTGGCGGCAGGAGGGGATCGAGCGCTGGGGACTCGGCAGCCCCGCGCTCTCCGTCGGACTGCCGATCGGCAGCCCGTTCGGTCCGCGCGACCTGCGCGGGCTCGATTTCTTCGAGAACGTACTGCCCGAAGGGCCCGCGCTGGCCCGGATGGCGGACCTGGCCGGAGTGCGGCCGGCGGATACCTACGGCATCCTGGCTACGTTCGGCCGGGACTGTGCCGGAGCGGTGATGCTGCTTCCAGACGGCGAGCTGCCCCTCACCGCGGAGCGCAGCGGGTACGCACCGGTGACGACCGACGAGCTGCGGCGGGTCATCGGCGCGCTCGACGTCGCACCGCTGGGGGCCGCGCCGGAACGCGGCTACCGGCCGTCGCTGGCCGGCTTCCAGCGCAAGGCGCTCCTGGGCCGGGCCGCCGACGGAACCTGGGAGCTTCCTTCTGGTGATGCCCCGTCGACGTGGATACTCAAGCCCGACGGGCCGCATCCGTTCGCCGCCAACGAGGCCACCTGCTTGCGGCTTGCCGCCGTCTGCGGGCTCGAGGTACCAGAGACCGAGCTGCTTGATGTGGCCGGACTGCCGGTGCTCGCCGTCCGGCGCTACGACCGGCTCGCATCCCCCGGTGCCGGGCTCCCGGTCCGCGTCCACCAGGAGGACGGATGCCAGGCGACCTCGACGCCACCGGGAATGAAGTACGAGGAGCAGGGCGGTCCGGCGCTGCGTGACCTGGCCGCGGTGCTGCGGAACTTTGGCGAGCCAGCCGACGTCACCCGTCTGCTGCGCCGCACTACGTTCAACCTGGCGGTCGGCAACGCCGACGCCCACGCCAAGAATTTTTCCGTCTTGCACGATACGGACGGCCCGGGGATCAGGCTCGCACCGCTGTACGACGTGCTTTCCACGATTGCCCTCGAGCTGACTGACCGCGCCGGCCGCCCCGTTCAGGCGGACCCTCACCTGGGCCAGCGGGTCGCCGGGCAGGCCGACGTCCGGGAGGTAACCGCGGTCAGCCTGGTCGACGAGGCGGTCACCTGGGGGATCAGGCGCCGCGCAGCCACGTCTGTCGTGACCGAAACGCTGGACCGGGTACTCGCCGCTATTCCGGAAGCCCCCGGTGACGAGCGCGTCCTGGCTGCCGTCAGCGGGCAGGCCGCGCGGATGCTGCCCGCCCGGGTCAGGCCCGGCCGGGCCTGACCCGGGCGCGCTCGTCACCGGTTACCGGGCTACGGCAGGCCGACGAAGCCGTCGGAGTTGCCCTTGGCGTCCGTGTAGAAGCCGACGATGTCACCCTCGTTGTTGACCCCGTTGACCGTGGTAGAACTGGCCAGCGGGAAGTTCACCGTCCCGAACCTGCCGTTCATCCAGGTGAAGCCGTGTACCGCCGCGTTATTGCCGGTGCCGGTGGTGTAGGTGCCGACGACCTCGTACCGGTCGTTCACCCCGAACGCCTGGGTCGCCGACGCGCCCGGCACCATGAGCGTGAAGATCTTCCCGCTGTGCAGCTTCAGGAAGGCGTCGACGGTGCCCTTGGCGTTGGTGAAGAAGCCGGCCACGGCGCCCTTGTTGTTGATGGCGGCGGCGGTCAGCGAGGTCGCGCCCGGCACCGTGACCAGCTTGAACCGCCGCGTCTGGAGGTTGTAGGCGTAGCCGTGGGCATTGCCCGCGCCGTCGTTGTAGAAGCCGACGGCGGTGCCGGTGTTGTTGACCCCCAGCAGCTGGTTGACCGGCGGCTTGGAGTTCTTCCTGGTCGGGTAGCTGACTGCGTGGTACCGCCCGTTTTCCCGCCAGAAGCCGAAGTTGGGGTCGTTCGTTACGGTGGCGGCGTTCATGGTGGAGAAGAAACCGACGCTGATCCCGGTGTCGTTGAGACCGGTGATCTGCGTCTGGGCCGCCCCGGGGAAGTTCTCGCCGCCAAAATCGGCCTGAGCGTAGGGCGGACGGAGCCCGAACCCCTTATTCGGGTGCCCGGCGGCGCCGCTGCCGAAGTAGCCGGCGATCTGCCCCTCGTTGTTGATGCCGAGGAGCTGGTTGAACGTAAGGTCGCGCTTGTCGTTCAGCGTAAGGACCTGGTATTTCCCGGACTGGGCGGCGGCCAGCGACGCCGGGCCGGTCGTCGCCGCGGACAGGGCGACGCCCTCGGTGCCGCTCGCGGCCGTGCCGCCAGCGGAACAGCCGGCCAGCGCCAGTGCGGCCGCCGAAACCAGCGCCCCCGCCAGGAGCGGCACCGCGCGCGGGTGGAACCGGCGGCCGAGGATAGGTCCAGCTTTCACGGTGTTACCGCCGTGCACCGGCTGATCCGCGATCTTCATAGGGGTCCTTTCGTGGGGTTCGGCAGCCCGGCACCCCTCGGCCGTGGCGGCCGCTGGCGAGTTACCGGGCCCGAGCCTAGCCAGCCCGGTGCCCGCCTCCCAGGTCCTCGCCGACCGCTTAATAACCCCGTAAGGAATGGTGCTCTGCCTGCACCCATAACATTTCGGTAATAGTTGCGGCCATCCGGTAAGGCGCGGCGGGCGACGTCCGGGCTCGGCTCGCCCGTCCCTCGGGTTCAGCTCTGCAGGGGCATGAGCTCGACGACGAAGCCGTCGATGAACTCCGTGAGGGACTCCGTTGCTCCCGCGGGCCGGACCACGAACTTGCTCAGGCCCGCGTCGGCGTGCGCGGTGATCAGCTCCC
>DASWUW010000847.1:0-7017 GCA_036406335.1 Trebonia sp. | reverse complement strand
ATCGAGCGCTACCGGGTGACCCCGATTTCCCGCCTCGCGCTGCTGACCGGGCGGGTGCTGCGTGACGTGGTGACGCTGATCGTGCAGTCCACCGTGCTGATCCTGGCGGGCGTCGCGTTCGGGCTGCGGGCGCCGCTGCCCGCGATCCTGCTCTCCTTCGCGTTCCTGGTGCTGGTGGCCGTCGGCCTGTCCTCGCTGTCCTACGCGGCCGCGCTCCGGCTGAAGAGCGAAGACGCGTTCGCGCCGCTGATCAACTCGATTGTGGTCCCGCTGATCCTGCTGTCCGGCGTGATGCTGCCGATGACGCTGGGGCCCGGGTGGCTGCAGGGCATCGCGCGGATCAGCCCTTACCGGTACATCATCGACGCGATGCGGGAGGCGTACGCCGGGCAGTACTGGAACTCGATCATGATCGAGGGGCTGTGCGTGGCCGTGGGGACGGCGGCGGTCTTCCTCTGGCTCGGCTCGCGGGTGTTCGTCAACGAAAACTCTTAGGCCGCGTTCTCCGGGAAGTGGCAGGCGGCCTGGTGGCCGGCCGCCATCTCGACCAGCGGCGGCTCGCTGGCCGAGCAGATGTCCTGCGCCTTCCAGCAGCGGGTGTGGAACCGGCAGCCGGACGGCGGGTTCAGCGGGCTCGGCACGTCGCCGGTCAGCCGGATCCGCTCGCGGCGCGTCCGGCGGCCCTCGGCCGCGGCCACCGGCTCGGGAACGGGGATGGCGGACATCAGCGCGACCGTGTAGGGATGCCGGGGCCGCGCGTACAGGTCGTCGCGCCCGGCCAGCTCGACGATCTTGCCCAGGTACATGACCGCGACCTGGTCGCTGATGTGCCGCACCACCCCGAGGTCGTGGGCGATGATCACGTAGCTGAGGCCGAACTCCTGCTGCAGGTCATCCAGGAGGTTGACGACCTGAGCCTGGATGGAGACGTCGAGCGCGGAGACCGGCTCGTCCGCGATGATCAGCTTGGGCCGCAGCGCGAGCGTCCGGGCTACCCCGATTCGCTGGCGCTGGCCGCCGGAGAACTCGTGCGGGTAGCGGTTGTAGTGCTCGGGACTCAGGCCCACCAGCTCCAGCAGCTCCTGCACGGCGCGCTTGGTGCCGTGCTCGGTCTGCACGCGCTGAACCCGCAGCGGGGCGCCGACGATGGTGCCGACGGTGTGGCGGGGGTTCAGCGAGTTGTACGGGTCCTGGAAGATCATGCCGATCTCGCGGCGCAGCGGGCGCATCTGGCCCGGGCGCAGGTGCGTGATGTCGGTTCCCTCGAAGAGGACCTTGCCGCTGGTCGGCTCGTCCAGCCGGGCGACCATCCGCCCGGTGGTGGTCTTGCCGCAGCCGGACTCGCCGACGATGCCCAGGGTCTGGCCCTTGGGAACGGTGAAGTCAATGCCGTCCACGGCGCGGACCTGGCCCACCGTCCGCTTGAACAAGGCACCCCGCTTGACCGGGAAATACCTGGTCAGCCCGGTTACGGTCAGCAGGTCGTCGCTCATGGCGCATCCACTTCGGTCGCGGCTTCCTCAGTTTGGCCGGGCTCAGTCTGGCCGGGCTCAGTCCAGCCGGGCTCGGCCTGGTCGGGGCCGCCGGGGACAACTCCCGTCTCGGGCAGGGCCAGCCGGGCCCAGATTTCCTGCCGCTTGCCCACCGTCAGGTGGCAGGCCGCCTTGTGGCCGGGGCTGATTTCCAGCAGGGCCGGGTCTTCGGTGCGGCAGCGGTCGCCGCTTACCTCGGCCGGGTAGGCGCAGCGGGGGTGGAACGAGCACCCCGACGGCAGGTTGATCAGGCTCGGCGGCGTCCCGGGAATGGGCTGCAGCCGTTCCACCCGGGCCACGTCAATCCGCGGCATCGAGCCGAGCAGGCCCCAGGCGTAGGGGTGCCCGGGCTGCTTGAACACGTCGTGCACCGAGCCGGTCTCCACCGCGCGGCCCGCGTACATGACCAGCACCTCGTCGGCGATCTCGGCCACCACGCCGAGGTCGTGGGTGATGATGACGACGGCGGAGCCGAACTCGGCCTGCAGGTCGACCATCAGGTCGAGGATCTGGGCCTGCACGGTGACGTCGAGCGCGGTGGTGGGCTCGTCGGCGATCAGCAGCCCGGGGTCGCAGGACAGCGCCATCGCGATCATCGCGCGCTGCCGCATGCCGCCGGAGAACTGGTGCGGGTAGTCGTCCACCCGGACGGCCGGCTGCGGGATGCCGACCCGGCCGAGCAGGTCGACCGCGCGCTTGCGGGCGTCCCGCTTGGAGACCTTGTTGTGCACCCGGTAGGCCTCGACGATCTGGCTGCCGACCGTGTAGTAGGGGTGCAGCGCGCTCAGCGGGTCCTGGAAGATCATCGCCATCTTGCTGCCGCGCAGCTGGCGCACCCGGTCGGGCTTGGCGTCGACCAGGTTCTCGCCCTCGAGCCTGATCTCGCCGGTGATCTCGGTGCCCGTCCCCCGGTGCAGGCCCATGACCGCCATGCTGGTCACGCTCTTGCCCGAGCCGGATTCACCCACGATGCCGAGCGTGCGGCCGCGCTCCACGTCGAACGAGAGCCCGTCCACCGCCTTGACCAGGCCGTCGTCGGTCTTGAACTGGACCCGCAGGTCGCGTACCTCAAGCAGGGCCATTACGTTCTCACCCTCGGGTCGACGACGGCGTACAGAATGTCAACCAGCATATTGGCCACGACGATGAAGAAGGCGGCGAGCAGCACCACGCCCTCGATCTCGGGGAAGTCCTGGTTCTGGATGGCGAGGATGGTGAACTGCCCGAGTCCGGGCAGCGAGAAGGTCGACTCGGTCAGCACCGCGCCGCCGAGCAGCAGGCCCAGGTCCAGGCCGAAGATGGTGAGGATGGGAGTGAGCGCGGCGCGCAGACCGTGGCGTAGCACCACGGTCCGTTCGGGCAGGCCCTTCGAGCGCGCGGTCCGGATGAAGTCCTCGCCCATGGTCTCCAGCATGCCCGCCCGGGTCAGCCGCGCGTACAGCGCGGCGTAGAGGAAGGCGAGGGTGACCCAGGGCAGCACCAGGTTACGGGCCCACAGCGCCGGGTTCTGGGTGATCGGCACCCACTGGACGTTGGGGAACAGCGGCCACTTGTAGCTGAACAGCTCCAGCGAGATGAGGCCGGTGAAGAAGATCGGCAGCGACACGCCGGCCAGCGCGACGGCCATCGAGAAGCGGTCGAAGATGCTGCCCCGGCGCAGCGCCGACAGCACGCCGATCGCCACCCCGCCACTCAGCCACAGGATGCCGGCGCCGAGGGCGAGCGAGGCGGTCACCGGCAGCGCGGAGACCATCTGGGGCCAGACCGGCTGCTGGCTGCGGAAGGAGTAGCCGAAGCACGGGGGCGGGCAGTAGGTCACGCTCGGGCCGTCGTTGTAGTGCGCCCCGGCCACGATCCCGGACAGGAAGTGCCAGTACTGCGCGGGCAGCGACTGGTTCAGGCCGAGCTTGACCTCCATCTGGAGGATGGCGTCCCGGCTCGGGTTGCGGCCGACGTACTGGGTGGCCAGCTCGTAAGCGTTCTGCCCGGCCAGCCGGGGGATCAGGAAAAAGATCCCGAACGTGATGATGCTGACCACGACGAGCAGGAAGATCGCCGTGAGCAGACGGCGGATGATGAACGTGATCATGGTTCGGGTGGGCGGACGCCCGGCCGGATGGCCCGCGGGGTAACCGCGGGATCCGGCCGGGCGCTCGCTTTCTCCTCGTCGCTAGCGGCTGTTAGCTGGACAGGCCGAGTTCGGCGTAGTTGTACATGCCGAACGGAGCGTAGGCGTAGACGTTGGTCAGGTGCGAGCTGCGGTACAGCAGGCTCTTGCCGTAGATCTCGGGCAGCATGACGGCGTCCGCCATCACCTGCTTGTCGATCGCGCCGTAGTCCGCGGCTTCCGCCGCGGGAGTGACCCCGGCCGCGGTCGCCTTGGTGAACAGGGCGTTGACCTTGGGGTCGTTCTCCTCGCTGATATTGGTGTTACCGGCCGGGACGATGGTGTTGCCCGCGACCAGCTCGTCGAGCATGCCGTAGCCGTCCGGCCAGTCCGGGGACCAGCCGCCCATGTCGATGCCGAGGTCGTGGCTGTGCACGTAGTTCGGCGATCCGGCGAAGTTGCTGTAGTAGTTGCCCGACGGGTAGCCGTGCAGCTGCAGGGTGATGTGCACCTTGGCCAGCGCCGCCTGCAGGGCCTCGGCCGCCTGGACCTCCTTGGGCCGGTCGCTGCGGTAGGCCAGGCCGGTGGTGAAGCCGTTCGGCTGACCGCACTTGGCCAGCGCCGCCTTGGCGTCGGTGATGTCACCGGTCGGCTGGGACAGCGCCTTGTACTGGTCGAACGACGCGTAGCCGGGCATGCCGGGCAGCAGCGTGGTGCTGGCGACCGTGCCGCCCGCGTAGGGGCCGCCGTAGGCGGTCTGCAGGTCGGTCTTGTTGGCCGCGTACTCGATGGCCTGGCGGCAGGCCAGGTTGGTCATCGGGGCGACCTTGGTGTTCAGGTAGATGAACCACAGGCGGTTGCCCGGCGCGACGTCGGCGGCCTTCTGCAGCGTCGGGTTGGACAGGATCTTGGCCCGGGCCGCGGCCTGCACGCCGGTGCCCGCGGCGTCGATGTCGAGGTCGCCGGCCAGCAGCCGGTTGTCGATGTCGTCGGCGTTCACGTTCATCGTGAGCGTGACCTTGCTGACCAGCTGCGCGGCCTGCGGGTCCTCGCTGGGCACCCAGTTCGGGTTGTCGACCAGGACCGCTTCCTTGTTCAGGGTGTAGCTCTGAACCATGTAAGGACCGCTGGAGAGCGGGTGCAGCTGGTAGTTGGCGCCGGTGTCCTTGGCCTGCGGGACCGGGGCGGTCTGCGGGATCGTGGCCACGTAGTTGAAGTCCGGGAACGGCGCCACCAGGTGGAACTGGATGGTGTACTTGTCCGGCGTGGTGACCGAGGTCAGGTTGCCCTTAGGGTCCTTGTACGGGCCGGGGTACTTCGGGTCGGCCAGCAGGTTCGAGAAGTAGCTGGGGCCGTTCTCGAGCACGGAGCGGTCGTAGGTGCGCTCGACCGCGTACTTGACGTCGGCCGCGGTGATCGGCTCGCCGTCGGAGAACTTCAGGCCCTGCTTGATGTGGTAAGTCCACACCAGGCCGTTGGCGCTGGTGGTGCCGAGGCCGGTCGCCAGGCCGGGCGTGAGCGTGTTGCCCGCCGCGCCGGGGGCGGACTTGAAGGTCACCAGCGGCGTCGAGAACAGCCGGTCGAAGTTCCAGGTCCACGCGTAGTACGTGTTACCCGGGTCGAGCGAGTCCGGAGTGCTGCTCACCGCGAAGGAGAGCGTCCCGGTGCTCTTCGTGGTGGACGGGTTGACCACGCCGGCGTTCCCCGCGTTGAACGCGGCGGCGCCGCCGGACGAGGACGAGCCGGCGGAGCCGGTGCTGCCCGAGGTTCCGCTCGGGCTGCTGCTACCGCTGCTGGAGCAGGCGGCCAGGGTCAGCGCGGCCACCGCGGCGGTGCCGACGGAAGCCGCAAGGGTTCTGCGTCTTTTCATAAGCGGCAGATTTCCTTTCTCAGAAACGGTGAGCGGGTCAGCGGGCACGCGGGTCAAGCGCGTCCCGCAGCCCGTCACCGAACAGGTTGAAGGCCATGACCGTGATGAAGATGGCCACGCCCGGAATCACCATGTACATCGGGTCGATGTAGTAGAACCCGTTGGTTACGGCGTTGGAAAGCATCTGCCCCCAGCTCGGCGTGGGCGGGATGAGGCCGACGCCGAGGTAGTCGAGAGCCGCCTCGAACAGGATGTTCGACGGGATCAGGAGCGTGGAGTAGACCAGGATGGGCGCCACCAGGTTCGGCAGCAGTTCCCGGAAGAGAATGTAGGGCCCGCGGGCGCCGATGCTGCGGGCGGCGTCCACGAACTCGCGTTCCCGCAGCGAGATGACCTGGCCGCGGACGATCCGGCCCATGTAGGGCCAGGCGAAGAAGCCGATGATGAAGATCAGCAGGCAGACTCGCAGCGTGTTACCGGACAGCCCCCAGGCGGAGTTGGGGATGACGAACACCAGCGCGATGGCAAACACCAGCAGCGGGAAGGCCAGGAAGACGTCCATCGCGCGGGCGATCAGCGCGTCGACCCAGCCGCCGAAGTAGCCGGCGATGATGCCGAAGAACACCCCGATGACCACCGCCAGCACGGTCGCCAGGAACCCGATCAGCAGCGAGTACTGCGATCCGACCACGATCCGGGACAGCATGTCGCGGCCGGTCACCGGCTCGATGCCCAGCGGGTGAGCCGTGCTGATGCCGCCCCAGCTGCCGATCGGCCGGCTGAAGGTCGGGTCGATCAGGCTGGAGTGGTAAGTGTCGGGGTTCTGCACCAGGTGGGGGCCGATGACCGCGAGGAGGACAAGGAAGGCGATGAAGATCCCGCCCGCCATCGCGACCCGGTCCCGGCGCAGCCGCCGCCAGGCGATCTGGCCCAGCGACCGGCCCTCGATGGAGCCGCCGCTGGCGACCACGGCGTCTGGTGCGGATCCGCTAGGCCCCGGTGATGGATCTAGCGATATGGCCACGTTTCAACCTCATCTGCCCGCGTGTCAGCTGCCTGCGAACTAGTCGCCTATGTCACTATCGGTGTAACTCTAGCTACCCGGAGTTACATGAGTTGAACCCGCCCCTTAGGTGGGGGCACAACGTAGGGACAACGTTCCTCATTCGGGGCCCCAGCACCAGACTTCTCCGGGCATCGTGCCTGTATCGTGACACAAACCCCATCCACTCGTCATCTTCGTGATACAGGCGTAATTTGTGAAAGATTAGTTAACTTACGGGGGCATTCACCGCAAGTCTTTCGGTCTGGGCTACTGGCCGGGCCGGAGCCGGACAGGCGGGCCGGAGCGGGCCTAAAGGCCGCGCTTGCGCAGGATCGCCTCGATGTCGCCCATATCGTCGTCGTCGGCCTGCGCGGCGCGGCGCGATGTCTTCGCCGGCGCCGGCGCGGTGCCCCGGCTCGCGGGTACCGGCTTGCGCAGCTCGGCAGACAGCGCCCGGGTGCTC
>DASWUW010000846.1:0-4090 GCA_036406335.1 Trebonia sp. | reverse complement strand
TAGCCGTGGGCCGCTGCTTCGGGCGCACGGCCTGCTCGCACCTGCCGCAGCATGTCCGCGGACAGCAAGATTGCTTCCAGGTACTGGTTCCGTACCGCTTCAGGGCCGTCCAGCACCGCGATCAGCAGTGCGGCGCCGGGGGGCTCGACGGCGAAGGCGCGTAGGCGGCCAGGACCGTCTCCTCGGTTGAGCGAGCCGGCCACCAGCCGAAGCGCCGCGCGGTTTCCTCGTCCTCGCCGGCCGCGTGGACGGCGGCCTCGTTGTCGGCGTGCGCGCTGAGGAGGATGCGGTCGCCGCGCAGCTCGGGGACTGTCGCCAGCAGGTCATGGTGCCACCCGCCGCCCTCGCGCACGACACCTTTTCGGGTGGCCGCGCTTGCGGGTCGCGTCAGTTCCGGGCGGTGAGCAGGACGTGCTCGCGGTCAGCCCGGCCCACGCGGCGACCGAAACGTTGACCCAGTCCTCGGAACCTCCTGGCGCAGCTGGACCGCCCGTTCGGATGGGGCGCCGGACGGCTGCTTACCGCCGTTGACAGCCACGAGCACGGTGACCCGCGCGAGAAAGATGCCTCCTGAGCCGGCCGGCGGAACCTGGCGGCCTGGTGCGGCGTCTAACCGGTATGTGGCTCATCCGCCGAATCAACCGGCGACGGCTGGCCGACCGCGCGATCGTCCTGGCCGGCTGCGTCTCCGCGTCAGCGCTCACGGTGGCCGGCTGTGCCTCCGCGACCGCACCGGGCGGCTCGCCCGGCGCTTCCCTGGCCAGGACGGGCAGCGCAGCCACGGTCGCCGCGTCCACCGGGCCGGCCACGCCCGCCGCGGGAACCCGGCCGCAGCGGGCCGCGGCCGAGGCGGCCCGGATGCTCACGGCGTTCGTGGCCCCGCCCGGCGCCCGCCGGGTCGCCACCGCGCCGGTGGCGCCCATCGCGTTCAGCCAGTCACCGCCCGGCGGCCCGGAGGACGACGACATCGTCAACCGCTCCGATTACTGGCTGGTGCCCGGGACCACGGCCGTCCTGCTCAACTGGGAGGCGGCCCACATCCACCCGCCTTACCACCGCGACGGCGACGCGGTACGTGGCAATCAGCTGTCGAGCAACGACTACCCGCTCGCGGCCGTGCCCGGATTGTTCGACTACCGTCAGCTCACCGTGACCGCCGCGCCCGCCGGCCACGGCCGGACCGCGGTCCGGGTCGACGCCACGGTGGACTGGATACCGGCCCGGCGTCCGGGCGACACCGTCCCGGCCACGGCGAAGGTAGCCGCCCTGACCCTCACCAAGGGCACCGGCGGCACACCCCCGGTCATCGCGAGCACGACGCTCACCGCACCGCAGCACGTGCGGAAACTCGCGGCCTACCTCAACGGCCTGCCGCTCAGCGTGCCCGGCGCCTCGTACGGCTGCCCGGCGGGGTCGGTCAAGTACGGCGGCGGGCTGACGGCCGTGTTCCGTGCCCGCCCCGGCGGGCCGGTGCTGGCCAAGGCGACCGCCGACCTGACCGGCTGCGCCTTCCTGACCTACACCATGCCGGGCCAGCCCAGGGTCGGGCTGAACGGCGGCGACGCCGGGCTGGGACTGCTGGCCGAGGTGAACCATGTCACCGGGCTGCACTGGAAGGTTCCGTAGACCAGGCGGCGCCGGCCCGGTGCGGCCGGGGCGCGCCGGTGACGGCCCGGGGGCAGGTCAAGCCAGCGCGGGCGCGACCTTTCCCCCGGACGCAGCGGAGGCCGCCCACCGGGCGCGGTCGTGAACCGGGGGCCGCTCCCCCGCGGCGATGACCTTCCTCCCCGGTGGCCCTCCCGTTCACCGCGTTTACCGGTCCGGCAACGTTTGCCGAGGCAACGGCCGGCTCACGCGCTCAGCAGGCGCCGGAGCACTGCCAGATGAGAGGCATCAGCCAGTTTGAGACCCTCTACCTGAGCCGCGGTGAACCAGCCGATGGCGTCGTGCTCGTGCGGCTGCCGGTTCGACACCTCACCCCGCCAGCGGCGCGCGACCCACACGGTCAGGTCCAGGCTGCGCTGCGGATCGACCCGGCGCAGGACAGGGTCGCCGTCAACGCCCTCAAGCTCCACCCCCAGCTCTTCGGCCACCTCCCGCCGGAGCGCAGCCAAAGGATCTTCGCCAGGCTCGACATGCCCGCCGGGGAAGTCCCACACGTCCGGATACGCCAGCCGGGCCGGCGTCCGGTGGCAAAGCAGGGCTTCCCGCGGCCGCAGCAAGATCACGGTTACGATGCGATGGTCCATCACCCGTCCAGTGTCACCCCGATCCGGGCGAAGGCGGCCAGCCGCGGCCCGTTGAGGGCGGCCTGCTCGCGGCGGATCTTCCCTCGATGCTTGCGCTCGGACATGCCCGCGCCGAAGTCGTGAGTTCCGGCCGCACCGCATGCCACCCAGCGCGCCGCCAGCAGGCCAGACCCGCCCCGCGCCCGGTCGCAACCCACTACAGTAACTAGCGCTACTCCGGGCAAGTATCGGGAGGTAACGGGGCATGGAAGGGCGGCTGGTGGCCGGGCGGTACCGGCTGATCCGGCCGCTGGGCCGCGGTGGCATGGGCGCGGTGTGGCTGGGCGATGACCAGCTGGCCGGGCGTCAGGTAGCGGTCAAGGAACTGCGCCCGCCCGCCGGGGTCAGCGAAGCGGAGCAGGATGTCTTCCGTCGGCGCGCGCTGGCCGAAGCCCGCAGTGCGGCCCGGCTGACCCACCCGAACGCGGTCACGCTGTACGACGTTATCCCGGCCAGCCCAGCCGACGACGCCGTGTACCTGATCATGGAATACGTCGACGGTGCCACCCTCGCCCAGGTCGTCGAACGCGAGGGGCCGCTCAGTGAGCCGCGGGCGGCTGGCATCGCCCTGCAGATGCTGTCGATCCTGGACGCCGCGCACGCGCTCGGTATCGTGCACCGCGACATCAAGCCCGCTAACATCATGATCACCGCGGCCGGCCAGGTGAAGCTGGCCGATTTCGGCATCGCCCACATGGTCGGCGGCACCCGGCTCACCGGCAGCGGCGTCATCGGCACCCCCGCCTACATGGCCCCCGAGCAGCTGCAAGGGCTGGACATCACGCCTGCCGTGGACCTCTGGGCGCTGGGGGCCACCCTGTACGACGTAGTCGCCGGCCGCAACCCGTTCAACCGGGAGACCACCGCCGCGACCTTCCATGCCATCTTGATGGCGGACCTGCCTCTGGCCCCGTGCGGACCGCCGCTGGCTTCGGTGATCTCCGGGCTGCTAGTCCGCGACCCGGCCCAGCGGATGAGCGCCCAGCAAGCGCGGGCACTGCTGACCGGGGCCGCCGCTCCGCCGCCGCCGGGTCCGCCGACCAGGCCGGGACAAGCGTGGGCCCCAGGTCCCGGGGGTACGGCCATCGCCACCAGCCCGGGGAATACGTGGGCCCAGGGTCCCGCCGTCGCCACCGGTCCCACCGGGTCGCCGCCGGGCCAGCTGGCCGGCCGGCCTCCCGGCCGGCGCCGGGCGGTGCTGGCCGGCGCCGGGGTAGTCGTCGTCGCGGCGGTCGCGGCGGTGACAGCAGTAACCCTGCTGCACGGGTCGGGTGGAAACGGGACAGCGACCAGCGGGTCGTCGGTAAGCGCGTCGGTAAGTGCGTCGGCAGGCGCAGCAACGGGAACCGGGGGCACTCCGGCCAGCTCGGCACCCGCCAGTTCGGCGCCTGCCAGTTCGGTGCCCGCCAGCTCGGCACCTGCCAGCTCGGCCTCGGCCAGCGGCTCAGCGCTGTCCGCCGTCCCGGCGGCCTACCTCGGCCACTGGCAAGGCACGCTCACCGAGAACAACGGCCTCCAGGGCCCGCAGACGGCTGACCTCAAGCTCACCGGCGGCTCAGTGAACGCGATCGTGGGCACGTCCAGCTACACCAGCGGGGGCTGCGCCTACAACCTCCGCCTAGTCAGCTCGAACACGACCCAGGTCGAGCTGCACGAGGAGGTCACCGCGGGCGCCTGCGAGCCCGACTACGCCATCGTCGCCGCCAAGAACGGCAAGCTCACCGAGAACGTCTACGTGATCTCGCCCGACAACCCGCCGGACTTCACCGGGACATTGACGAACAGCTAGCCCGTGCGGGCTG